>JBGPBR010000009.1:0-14253 GCA_041481325.1 Desulfobaccia bacterium | reverse complement strand
GGGGAAGGGCCGGCGGTTCGCCAACCGCCTTGGGCCGGGGGGGTGAAAACTCCCAAGTGAGAGAATTTGTCATTCTGAGCGGAGCGAAGAATCTCGGGTATTCAAATGCTTGAGAGCCGTTACTTCTTCAGGATGACAAATACAGGGATTCAACCCCCGGATAGACGCCCTTCCCCCATCCCCCGCGCCCCACTGCCAAGAATCGATGCCTCCTGAGACCCGCCGGGAAGATCCCGCAACCCCTCGCCTGGTTAGCCGGTTTTTGGTCGTTGGGTTCTTTTTCCTCGGATTAGTGGTTATTCTCCACCATGAAATGTGGCAGGACGAGTGGCAGGCCTGGATGATTGCCCGGGACAGCGCCTCTCTGCCGGCCTTGTTTCGCAACTTAAGATACGAGGGGCATCCGGGGCTCTGGTATGTATTGCTCTATCTCATCACCCGGTTTACCCATCAGGCCCTGGCGGGGCAGTTGTTTCACCTGTTGATCGCCACCGCCGCCGTATATATCTTTCTGAAATATTCTCCCTTCACCACCCTCCAGAAGGCCCTGTTTATTTTCGGCTATTTCCCCTTTTACGAATATGCCGCGCTCAGCAGAAATTATGCCGCGGGCATCCTGCTGGTATTTGCCTGGTGCGCCTGCTATCAGGCAACCCCTAGAAAAAATTATCTATGGTTATCGTTGATTTTATTCCTTCTGTCCCAGACGAGTGTGTATGGATTGTTTCTGGCCATGGCGTTGGGGACAATGTTGATCTTGCAAGTTCTGGGAGATAACCGGGAAAGGATAAATTGGCGGCAAATAAAGTATGACCTGGCCATCAGTATAGTTATCTTTCTTTCCGGCATCATTCTATTCATTTATCAACTGGTCCAGCCTGCTGATTCAGGTAATGTAGTTGGCTGGAATTTTAATTATGACTTAAACAACCTGATTTTTACCATATCGACCATCTGGAAGGGCTTTGTCCCCATTCCAGCCATGAACTACCATTTCTGGAACAGCAATATTATTTCCAGCCAGGTGATGCAGTTTTGCTTGGCGTTATTTATAATTGGTTATTCATGCGTGTTATTTTTAAGAACGCCGGCGGTTTTTTTCTTATTTGTTTTCGGAACCTTGGAGATCTTGGTATTTACCTACACCAAATATCCCGGAAGCTTGAGGCACCATGGACATTTATTCATCCTGTTCATGGTATGCTGGTGGCTGTCATCTGCTTCACCTGAAGGAAAGATAAAATGGAAGTTAATGGAAAGAATTGCAGATTTCACCGGAGCACATAAGAATAAATTTCTTTATGCAATTCTGTCGGCCCAATTAATAGCCGGCATTGCCGCGTCCGGCATGGATTTGCTGCAGCCGTTTTCCGGCAGCAAGGCGGCGGCAAAATACCTCCGGGACCATAAACTGGATGACTTAGTTATGGTGGGAGACGAAGACGATGCGGCCTCTGCGGTTTCCGGGTATCTGAACCGCAGAATCTTCTACCCCAGCAGCGACAGATTGGGTTCCTTCGTTATTTGGGACCAAAAGAGAAAACGCCTGGATAATAATCAAGTTCTAAAAGTGGCGCAGGAATTGGCCGCCGATAACACGAAGGAGGTATTGCTGATCCTTAATCGTGACTTGGGCTTGTCAGATCCGGGGGTAACGTTGCTCAAGAAGTTTTCTGAGAGTATCATTCCAGCAGAGAATTATTATTTATACCTGGTCCGTAATAAGTCAAAGACGAATCCCTAATTTTTTCTTTCTGTATGAAGCCTTTTTAAACTCCCGTTTTAGAATGCCATCCCTTTGCCCTCATGAACCCGGTATTTCTTGTGCCTCCGGCACGGGAGAAAAAACTTTCACTTCCCGGCTTATCCTCTCTGCCAGGCGGTCCGAAGCCACATCCAGGTCGTAGTCAGCCTGGAGCCCCAGCCAGAATTCCGCCGAGGTCCTGAAATAGCGGCTCAGTCTGAGGGCGGTGTCCGCGGTAATGGCTCGTTTGCCGTGAATGATCTCATTGATGCGCCGGGGGGAGACGCCCAGATCGCGGCCCAGCCTGGTCTGGCTGAGCCCCAAAGGCTTCATGAAGTCTTCCCGCAAGATCTCCCCGGGGTGCACTGGGGGTAATTTCTTCTTGGCACGCATATCTTCTCCTAATGGTAATCCACTATTTCCACTTCGCTGACGTCACCCTGCTTCCAAACAAAGCAGGATCGCCACCGGTCGTTGATTCTGATACTATATTGCCCCAGGCGGTCTCCCTTAAGGACTTCCAGGCGGTTTCCCGGGGGAACCTGCAGATCATCAAGGGTTCTCGACCGGTTGAGCATGCGCAGTTTGCGTAAGCCGATTCGCTGAATTTCCGGCGGCAATTTTTTAGACGGTTCCCGGTTAAAAAGCCTTGCCGCTTCCTTATCCTTGAAACTTTTAATCACTGGAAGAGAAT
Organism: Desulfobaccia bacterium; assembly: GCA_041481325.1. GTDB lineage: Bacteria > Desulfobacterota > Desulfobaccia > Desulfobaccales > 0-14-0-80-60-11 > DASWLF01. The sequence continues at coordinate 11,815 of JBGPBR010000009.1, read as the reverse complement.
ATAACGGATAACGTTATAGGGCAAGATAAATATTTTGACGGTTTTAGCGCGAATACGCCGGATTTTAGTGGAGGAGGGCGCCCGGGATTATGAGATGACCCGGCGCCTCCTGGCGCGCCTGCCCGGGGTGCCGGTCACGGTCATCGAGGACCGGCGGGTCTTGCAGGCCCCGGAGCAGGAACGGGCCCGCTGGCTCCCGGAAGCCAAGTCCACCCTGCTGCTGGCGGTGCAGAAGGGCCCGTTCCGGCGCCCCTGCCCTGGCACCCGGGATTAAATCTGCTGCGGCTACCAGGTGCTTCAGGTGACGGTGAACTGCCCCATGGACTGCACCTATTGCGTGCTCCAGGCCTACGTCAACCTGCCGGCCATCACCCTCTTTGTCAACCTGGAGGACTTGCTTTCAGAGCTGGACTTGGGTTGGGCCGCCAATCCCGGGGAGGTGTGGCGCCTGGGCACCGGCGAGTTCGGGGACAGCCTGGCCCTGGACGGCCTCATGGGGCTGAACCAGCGCCTCATCCCCTGGTTCGCCGGCCGGCGGGGAGCCCTCCTGGAAATCAAGAGCAAACAGCCGGTGGACGACGACCTCCTGGCCCTGGGCCCCAATCCCCAGGTGGTCTTTGCCTGGTCGCTGAACCCCGAGGAGGTGATTCGCCGGGACGAGAAGCTCACCGCGCCCCTGGAAGCGCGGCTGCAGGCCGCGGCCCGGGCCGCGGCCGCGGGGTTCCGCATCGCCTTTCATTTCGATCCAATCATCTACTTCCCGGGCTGGGAGGAGGCCTATGGCCGCACCGTGGCGCGCCTGGGGGAGGTGGCCGCCGCCGGCCGGGTGGCCTGGATCAGTCTGGGGGGCTTGCGGTTTTTGCCGCCGCTCCGGGGGCTCATCCACCAACGCTTTCCGCTGAGCCGCCTGGCGGACCAGGAGATGGTCCCGGCCCCGGACGGCAAACTTCGCTATTTTAAGGGCCTGCGGGTGGAGCTGTACGGCCGGATGCGGGAGTGGCTGGCGGCGGCTGCCCCAAACGCCCCGGTCTACCTGTGCATGGAGAGCCCCCGGGTCTGGCGGGAAGTGTTCGGGTTCGCCCCCGAACCGGGGGAGCTATCCCGGATGCTGGATGGGCGGGTATAAAATGGAGCTGTCAGCAGTCCGGGTGCTGTCAGCATGAGCCCCAGGGGGTAACGGTCCTGTTAAGCGGGGTGACTGTCGCTCATCTGCCCGGTTTTGATCTTGCGCCGGACGCTTCCTTCTTTGGTGAACAGGTCCACCAGCCGCAGCCGGACCCCGTGTGAGGTCAGGTGCTCCTGCTCCAACAGGCGCTTGATGGTCTGGACCCGGTCCAGGTCTTCCAGGGTATACTCCCGGCGGTTGGAGTTGGTGCGGGCGGGCTTGAGGAAATGGTCGAAGGATTTTTCCCAGTACCGCAAGGTGGATTTCCGGACGCCGGTAAGCTGGGACATCTGGTCGATGGTGAGCATCAAGTTCCTGGAAACCCCTGACATCTTCATGGTTGCTGGTCCCTCAGTTCTGTCTATCATATTGGGAGCGCCTCCGACTGGTTCCCGGTCCTGGTGGCCGCCTTCCTGCCCGCCCCCGGTCCTGCCTGCCTCGCTGCCTGGCAGCCTGGCGTCCGGAACCGAATTCTCTGCAGCGAAGCAGAGGGCGCCCGTAGAATTTGCCTCCCAGGTTGGTGAAAGATATGGTTTCCTATTCGAGATTCTGAGGAAAAACTTTAATAATTTTGGAATTATTCCAGATCTAAACGCATCATTGGACTGTTTCGGTTTCACCCCCGATGATTAAGGCCTCTGCTCCGGTCTTACCGGTTATTTCACCGTTCTTCAAAAATGGCCTGGGAAATGTAGGCTAGGCGCCCTCGCCGGTCCATGTTCCGCGAGGGCGGCTGTCTTATCTAAGCCATCGGTTTCCCGGAGGAAATAGCCGTCCAAAGGACCGCGGACTTTCACGGCAAGGGCTTCAGCTCCTGCCTTTAGGTCCCGGAGCCACTTGGTTCTCCTGAGCGAAGGGGAAGGGTCTCAAGAGAGGGATTCTTCGCCAACGGCGGCGGCCCAGAATGGCAAATACCACCGACTTGCAGTCGTCAGCAAATATCTCTGCTTTACCGTGACCCCCCAAATCCCCCTAAATCCCCCTCTTTCAAATGGGAATTTTAATTGTAATTACAATAAGTTAACCCATTTGGCAGGGGGGGGGCAGAGGGGATTGTTCATCCCCGGGAGGTGAGACAAACTTTTGGTTAATGAATGTTTAGCCCGTTTGGTTTAATCCCAGTTACCGTTTCAAATGCAACAAACTTAACATCTAACCTATGGACAATTTTCCTTTTATTAACCGAAAACCGAAAACAGCAAACGGGATTATTTGCGGCTGCGCCACGGCGGGCGAGCCGGACCGGAGTCCGGCCCTCAGGAAACTATCTGCAGATTTCCCCCGGGGGCCAGGCCGCGGCAGACCGGGCAGCGGGGATCGGGGTGCAGCAGCCTCTCCGTGAGTTGAAACTCCTTCCCCTTGAAAGTGAGCCGGCGGGTTAGCAGGGCGGGGCCCAGCCCGCCCAGGATGCGCAGGGCCTCCAGGGCCATAAGGGACCCCAGGACTCCCGCCAGGGGGCCTAAAAGCGCCGGTTGCCCGGACCCGGGGCCTTCGGGCGAGGCGCAGGCCAGGCAAGGCCCCTGCCCCGGCCAGGAGGTGCCCAGGCAGCCGTTCATCTCCCAGACCCAGGCATAAACCAGGGGGGTGCGGTGCTTGACCGCAGCCTGGTTCAGGAGAAATCTCGCCGCCACGTTGTTGGTGGCATCGAGGAGCAGGTGGTGGCCCGAAGTCAGGCGGGAGACGTTGTTCTCGGAGAGGTTTTTTACCTGGCTGTCCACCAGGGCGAAGGGGTTGAGCTCCTTAAGGCGGCGTTCGGCCACCTTGGCCTTGGCGTTGCCCAGATCCAGTTCCCGGAACAGGATCTGGTGGCTGAGGTCGCTAAGGCTCACCCTGGACTCATCCACCAGGGAGATGCTGCCCACCCCGCCGGCCAGGAGATAGAGGGCGGTGGCGGCGCCGAGACCGCCGGCGCCGGCGATCAGGACCCGGGAAGATTTCAGCCGTTCCTGGGCCTCCCGGCCCCAGTCCTCCATGGTTATCTGCCGGGCGTACCGGGTTACTTCGGCGGGACTCAAATTGGAACCTGGCATTTTCATGGCGACTGGGCGGAAACGACCGTGATTTTAAGATGGGGACTGGGAGCCGACCCGGGTTGGTGCTCTCTACCCTGTCCGCCCCCCCTTGGATAACATCGGCACAGGGGTAGGCCCACTTTAAAATCGGGGCCGCCGTGGTTATAATAATTTCCGGCGCCCGGCGAGGCGCCGAAGCGAGGGGAGTTTCGTTGATTGAACTGGCGGAGGTGAGCAAGGTATACCGCCGGGGCCCCGAAGAAATTCTGGCCCTGCAAGAGGTGGACCTCGAGATCGCCTCCGGCGAGTTCGTGGCCATCACCGGCAAGAGCGGCTGCGGCAAGAGCACCCTGCTGCACCTTATCGGCGGTCTGGAGCCCGCCAGCCGCGGCACGGTGCGCCTTGACGGCCGGGACCTGGCCCGGCTGCGGGAGCCGGAACTCACCCGTTTTCGCCGGGACAGGGTGGGGGTGGTCTTCCAGTCTTTTAACCTGCTGCCCCTCTTGACCCTCCTGGAAAACGTGGCCCTGCCCCGGGTCCTCCAGGGGGCTTCTTTTGAGGAGGCCCGGGTGGAGGCAGGGCGCTGGCTGCGCGAGGTGGGTCTGGAAGGCCGCCTCAACCACAGGCCGCACCAGGTTTCCGGCGGCGAGATGCAGCGGGCCGCCATCGCCCGGGCCCTGATCAACTCCCCGGCGGTGGTCCTGGCGGACGAACCCACCGGGAACCTGGATTCCGTCACCGCGGCCCAGGTGCTGGAGCTTTTTTCCCGTCTGCACCGGGAATTTATGAAGACGGTGGTCCTGGTGAGCCACGCCCCCGAGGTCGGGAACTACGCCTCCCGGGTCATCCGGATGCAGGACGGCCGGCTGCTCCCATGAAGCCCTGGCTGTTCCGCCTACCCCTTGCCCACCTGCGCCAGAATCCGGGGCGCACCTTGCTGGGGATCCTGGGCATCGCCCTGGGCACTGCGGTCTATCTCAGCATCTCCCTGGCCGGGGCCACCGCCCTCAAGAGCTTCGAAAACGGGGTCACCGCGGTCTCCGGCCAGGCCCAGTGGCGCCTCCAGGGGGTGGGGGCGCCCCTGAACGAGGCCTTGTATCCGGTGGTCCGCCGGCAGGCTGCGGTCAAGGCCGCGGCCCCGGTGGTGGAAAGCGTCCTGGAACTGGCGGGCCCCCACCGGGGCCCGGTGCTGCTCCTGGGGATCGACCCCTTCTCCGAGCGGGCCTTTCGGGACTACGAACTTTCCCGGGCCGGCGACCTCAGCGACGCGGCGTGGCTCGATTTTCTCACCCGGCCCGACGCGGTCCTCCTCAGCCGACCCCTGGCGGCGCGCCTGCACCTGAAGGCCGGCGATCCCTTGCCGGTCCTGGTTGGGGCGAAGAAGCGCCGGCTGCGGGTGGCCGGGGTTTTTAGCTCTCCCAGCGGCCTCTATCCCCTGGACGGGGCGGTCATGCTCATGGATCTCGGCCCGGCCCAGGAACTCCTGGACCGGCTGGGGGGCCTGGATTATATCGACCTCATGGCCGCGGGGGACGAGGCCCTGCTGCCGGGGGACTTGCAAAAGCTGCTACCGCCCGGGGTGGAGATGGTGCGCCCCGCGGCCCAGGGCAGCCGGGCCCAGGGCCTGGTGGCCTCCTATCGCCTCAACCTGGCGGTGCTGAGCGCCATCGCCCTGTTCGTGGGCATGTTTCTCATCTACCAGTCCGTCACCCTGTCGGTGGTGCGCCGGCGCCGGGAAATCGGCCTGTTGCGCACCCTGGGCCTGACCCCGGGACAGGTCCTGACCCTGTTCCTGGCGGAAGGCCTGGTCAGCGGGCTATTAGGCGGTCTCATCGGCCTGGCCCTGGGGGTGGGCCTGGCCCAGGGCGTCCTGGCGGTGATGACCCGGAACCTGACGTCCCTCTATATGCCGGTGGCGGCCCAGGCGGTCTTGGTCCAGGGGGGGCTGCTGCTCCAGGCCTGGGGGCTGGCGGTGGCCGCGACCCTGGTTGCGGCCCTGCTGCCGGCCCGGGAGGCGGCCCGCACCCAGGTCCGGGCCGTCTGGCACCGGGAGGAACTGGAAGAGAAGATCGAGGCCCGGGCCGGGCTCATCTTCGGGTGGGGCCTGGTGGCCCTGATCTTGGCCGGCGTCGGGGCCAACTGGAAGATGGGCGACGGCCCTCCCTGGCCCGGGTTCGTGGCCGCGTTTCTCATTCTGCTGGCCTTCGCCCTCTTCACCCCGCTGGCCGCCCGACTGCTGGGCCTCGGGTTGCAGCCGGTCCTGGGCCGGCGGTTGGGCGCGGCCGGCGACCTGGGCTGCCGCTACCTGGCCGGGTCGCTGAGCCGCAGCGCGGTCTCCATCGCGGCCCTGGCCTGCGCCCTGGGCATGCTCATCGCGGTGACCGTGATGATCGGCTCCTTCCGCCGGACGGTGAACGACTGGGTGAGCCGATCCATCAGCGGGGATATCTTTTTCGGGCCCGCGGTCTTCTCCACCGCGGCCTACGACCAGTTCCTGCCGCCCGAGGTCGCCCCGGAGCTGCGCCTGGATCCGGACGTGGCGGACATCTATCTCTACCGCTGCGTGCGCCTGCCTTTCAGGGACCGCTACATCCTGGTCATCGGGGGGAGCTTCGAGGTGCTGGCCCGCCACGGCGGCCTCTGGTTCCGGCAGGGGGACACCCGGGAGATTATGGGAAGGGTAGGGGAGGGGGGCCAGGGAACAGGGGTAAGGGGCCAGGGGCCCGCGGCCCCATTTACAAACTCCCCCAAACTCCCATCCCCAACCCCTTATGAGGAAGAAAATGTAGGGGCGGGTTTAAAACCCGCCCCTACAGAGGCGCCTATTAAACTGGCAGCTTCTTCTTCATTTAACCAAAAACCAAAAACCAAAAACCAAAAACCGTTTGTCGTAATTTCCGAGCCCCTGGCTGAAACCTTTCATTATAAAGAGGGAGACACCATTACCCTGCCCACCCCGTCGGGGCCCCGGGAGGTCAGGGTGGCCGGGGTCTTTTACGACTACCGCACCGACGGTCCCAGCATCTGGATGGACATCGGGCTCTTCCGGCGCTACTGGCAGGACACCCACCTCAACGCGGTGCGCCTCTATCTTAAGGACCCCGGCAAGGTCCCCGAGGTCCAGGCCCGGCTCCAGGAACGCTACGGGGACCGCTACCGGCTGCTGGCCCTGTCGCACCGGGACCTGCGCCAGGGGATCTTGAACATCTTCGACGAGACCTTCGCCCTGACCTACGCCCTGGAAGGGGTGGCCGTGGTGGTGGCGGTCTTCGGCATCATCACCACCTTCCTGGTGCTGGTCATGGAGCGGGAGCGGGAGCTGGCCCTGCTCCAGGCCATCGGCGCCTCCCGGCGCCAGATCCTGGGCATGGTGCTGGTGGAGTCGGGCCTGGCCAGCTTCCTGAGCTTCATCCTGGGCGCGGCCTGCGGCTCGGTGCTGTCGCTGCTGCTCATCCTAGTGATCAACAAACAGGCCTTCGGCTGGACCATCCACCTGTACCTGACCCCGGGCATCTACTGGCAGAGCCTGGTCCTGGTCATGGCCCTGGGCCTGGCCGCCGCGGCCTACCCGGCCTGGCGGGCCATCCAGCCGCACCTGGCCGCAATATTGAAGGAGGAATAAGCAGATTCCCTTTGCGTCTTTGGGTCTGGTCGTGAGAAAGTATTACCTAAAGTCGCCAAGGCGCAAAGGCGATGGGTCTCGCCTTGAGAGAGGAACAGAATGCGCTTTAAACGTTGGCTTTATATCCTTTCGGGCGCCGGGCTGCTGGCGGGCGGCCTGTATGTGGTCTTCGGCCTGCTCTACACCGACTTCCTGGTGGAACAGTGGTGGTTCCGGTCCCTGGGGCTGGAGGGCTACTTCTGGCAGCGCCTGAGCTACCGCTACCTGGTCTTCCTGGCCTTCACCCTGCTGTTCTTCGGGGTCTTTTTCCTCAACTTCTGGGTGGCCTCCCGGTACCTGGGAAATGCCCCGCCGTCCACCCTGCGCACCGGCCTGACGGCGCGGCTCAGCACCCCGCAACTGCTGCGGCACTTCCGCACCGGCTCGCTCAAGGCCTATCTCCCCTTTTCCCTCATTCTGGCCCTGGTGGTGGCCAATCCCCTGTACCGGGAGTGGGAGGCGGCCCTGCTCTACCTCTTCGCCCCCTTGGCCGGGGTGGCGGACCCGGTGTACGGCAAGGACGTGAGCTACTACCTCTTCGCCCTGCCCGTTTATCTGACCCTCTTCTACGAGTTGCTCGGGGCCTTTATTCTCCTGCTGCTGGGGCTGGCGCTGCTCTACTGGCTGGAGGCCCGGGCCCTGGGCCGGCAGCAGGGCCGGCTCCCCCGGGGGGCCAAAATCCATCTCAGCGTCATCATGGCCCTGATTTTCGCCATGGGCGTCTGGGGCTTCCTGCTGGAGCGCCACACCCTGCTTTACAGCAAGGCCCACGAGGCCCTGTTCTTCGGCCCCGGCTTCACGGAGATGCGGCTGATTCTGCCCCTCATCTATGCAGCCGCGGCGCTGCTGGCGGCCACGGCCGTCTCTTTCATCTACTGGCTGCACACCCGCCGGGGTCTGAAGGTCCTGGCGGTTTTAGCGGGGTTGTTCCTGGTGGCGGCCTGGGGCCGATACAGCGATTTTCTGCCGGGCCTGATGCAGCGCTATTTCGTCAAGCCCAACGAGATCTCCCGGGAAAAGCCGTTTATCGAAAACAGCATCCGGGCGACCCTGGCGGCCTACGACCTGGACCGGGTGGAGACCCGGGAGTACCGCCTGGATGAAACCGCCGCCAACCTGGCCGCCCCCGTGGTGCGGGGCAATCTCCGCAACATCCCGGTATGGGACAAGGAGGTGCTGCTCGCGGTCTACGAGCAGCTCCAGGAACTCCGGACTTACTACACCTTCAACGCGGTGGACGTGGACCGCTACACGGTGAACGGCGTCTATCAGCAGGTCTTTCTGGCGGCCCGGGAGCTGAATCTCAAGGAGTTGCCCCAGGTGGCCCAGAACTGGGTGAACCAGCGCCTCAAGTACACCCACGGCTACGGCTGTGTGATGACCCCCGCGGCCCAGGGGGGCGAGGAGCCCATGACCTGGTTCATCGAGGGCATCCCGCCCAAATCCGACTACGGCTTCAAGATCGAGCAGCCGGCCATTTATTACGGGGTGGGCCATTACGAGCCGGTCATCGCGCCCAACGACAGCCGGGAGTTGGGCTACCCCACCGAGGAAGGCCAGACGTTCTCGGATTACCAGGGCCGGGGCGGGGTCCCGGTGAACTCGCTCTTCCGCAAGATGCTTTTTGCCTTTTACTTCGGCGAAAAAGACATCTTTTTCACCACCAAGACCAATTCCCAAAGCCGGATGCTGTTCCGGCGCAACCTGGTGGAGCGCATCAAGGCGATCACGCCGTTTTTCATTCTGGACAAGGACCCTTACGTGGTGGTGACCCCCAAGGGCCTCTACTGGATCCAGGACGCCTACACGGTTTCGGATCGCTACCCCTACGCCCAGCCCTTTGAGGGCGAGTTCAACTACATCCGCAACTCCTTGAAGATCGTGGTGGACGCCTATCACGGCAGCGTGGACTATTACGTGGCCGACGAGCGGGACCCCATCATCCAGGCCTACCGGCGCATCTACCCGGGGCTCCTGAAGGCGCTCGACCAGATGCCCCCGGAACTCAGGGCCCACGTGCGCTACCCCAAGGGCATCTTCGACGTCCAGATGGGGATCTACGCCAAATACCACCAGACGGACCCGGAGACTTTCTACAAGCAGGAGGACGCCTGGGAATTCCCGGAGGTCCAGCAGCACAAAACCCCGGTGAAGATGAAGCCTTATTACCTCACCGTGAACCTGTTGGAAAAGGACAAATCGGAGTTCGTGCTGCTCAGCCCCATGGTGCCCAAGGCCCGGGCCAACCTGCGGTCGCTGTGCGTGGCGGGCTGCGACGGGCCCAACTACGGCAAGATCGTGGTCTACAACTTCCCCAAGGGGGCCCTGGTCTACGGGCCCTCCCAAATGGACGCCTTCATCGACCAGGACACGGTGGTCTCGGAGCAGCTCACCCTGTGGAACCAGATCGGCTCCCAGGTGGAGCGGGGCCGGATGCTGGTCCTGCCGGCGGCGGGCTCCATCGTCTATATCCAGCCGGTCTACCTGGCGGCCGCGGCCCGGCTGAAGATTCCCCAATTGAAGCGCCTCATCCTCGGCCACGGGGAGATGATCATCATGGAGCCGTCCCTGGAGGAAGGCTTCGCCAAGCTGAACGACCGCCTCAAGGCCAAGGCCGAGCGGATTCAGCAGCGCCTGCAGTTGCTGGCGCCTGAGAAGAAGGAATAAAAATCAAGATTAACCCCAGAGACCCAGAGGGCGCAGAGGGAATATATGGCAAGGCGCCATGGGGTTGGTAACGCCATGGCGCCAAGAGTTTCTCTAAGTTCTCCGTGCCTCTGTGGTTAATCTTAAAAGCCTGAGTGCCTTTTCCCCGCCGGAGTCGGTTCTTGGTGTCCTTGGCGGTTAAATTTCCTGGGCGGGTGACAGGGCGGCCCCGCGGTGATATGCTTAAAAAATGCTGAAACGGACTTTTATCCATCTTCCCGGGGTGGGGCGCCGCACCGAGGCCCATTTCTGGCGTCAGGGCTTCGCCACCTGGGAGGATTTTTTGGAGGCCCAGTGGGTGGCGGGGCTGTCCCGGGAGCGGGTCTCGCGCCTTAAGGACCAGTTGCGGGAATCTGTGGCCCAGGTGGACGATGCCGGTTATTTCGCCACCCGGCTGGAAACCGGCGACCACTGGCGGCTCTTCCGGCATTTCCGGCAGCGGGCCGCCTACCTGGACATCGAGACCACCGGCAGGTTCTGGCCGGGGTTGCAGGTGACGGTGGTGGGCCTGTACGACGGGACCGCCATGCGCCAGTTCGTCCACGGCGACAATCTTAATGAATTTCCCAGGGCCCTGGAGGAGCTGGACCTGCTGGTTACCTTCAACGGCACCCAGTTCGACCTGCCGGTGCTCAAGTCCTATTTTCCGGAATTGCAATTGCCTCCGGGGCACGTGGATTTGCGTTTCCTGCTGGCCCGCCTGGGCTTTAAGGGCGGCCTCAAACGGATCGAGCCCCGCTTCGGCATCCGGCGTCCCGCGGAAGTGGACGGCATGGACGGCTACATGGCGGTGCTCTTGTGGGAGCGCTACCAGCGGGGCGACCGCACCTCCCTGGAGTTGCTGCTCAAATACAACCAGGAAGACGTCATCAACCTGGAAGTGCTCATGGACCGCTCTTACGCCCTATATCAGAGTCGGCTTTTCTCTCAATGCCGGACTGAGGAGGAGCTGCAACCGGCCGCGAGACGCTGACTTTTTTAGGTATTACTATGAAAATCCTGGCTGCCGTTTGGCATTTTCTGGAGGATCTATCGATAATTTATCTCAATAAAAGCTTTTCAAGAGTAAGACTGGGTTATGAATTTATCAAATTAAAGTCAAAACAGAAATTTCACTCCAACAATCCCAATCCCGATAAAATCCCCCGGCATATTCAACTATTCGGAAAAGACGTCGCATTTTATAATTATGGCAATCTGCTCCATATGTTTAGAGAAGTGTTTATTTACCTGGATTATTATTTCAAACCGTCATCGCCTTCGCCTTTTATCATTGATTGCGGCGCCAATATCGGGGTTTCATTAATCTTTTACAAGCTACTCTACCCCAAGGCCAGGATCATCGCTTTTGAGCCGGAAACCATGGCTTTCAAAGCCTTGACCGCCAATGTCCGGAACAATAACTTTAAAGACGTCGAACTGGTAAACCAGGCGGTTTCCGAGCGCCCGGGGAAAATCTCGTTTTTTGTCGATGGCCAGGATCAAGCCTCGTTATTGAGCAGCACCGTGGAAGGCAGGCTTTCTAAAGGGGTCCGGTCGGAAGCGGAGGCGGTTTTGTTGTCGGATTACCTCGACCGGCGGGTGGATTTCCTGAAGATGGATATCGAGGGATCGGAAGAATCGATAATTGCGGAACTCGCCAAGCAGGGGAAGTTGACTTTGATAAATGAAATGGTCCTGGAATATCACCATCACATCAACCCGGAAGAGGATCGTCTCTCCCGGATGCTGAAAATTCTCGAAGACCACGGTTTCGGTTACCAAATCACCACCAAAGTCTCCCGCCGGATGTTCAAAAAGGAATTTTTCCAGGACATCTTAATTTACGCCTATCGGAAACCGTAAAGAGGGCCGGGGATCCGCGGCCAGGCCGGGGCCTTTTTCCCGGCGTTCGCCTTAGAAATCTGGTCCGGCTATTTCCTGGGCAAAAAATTCCACCGGGTGGTCCCAAGATGAAGATGTCCCCAAGCAGTAATTCATGAGCCCTTGGCTCAGGCGCAACCATGAAAAGGCCAGGTAGGGGCGGGTTTAAAACCCGCCCCTACAGCACCGGCGAGACGCCTGGGCCCCCAATTCTGAGGAACTTTTCAAGGCAGTCGTTCATGAGTCTTAGGCTCACCCATAAAGCATGGAAAATAATGGCGGGCATTGCCCGCCATGCAGGGGGCGCGATGCGCCCCCTGCACCTCGCACCGGCAGGAAGCCGGTGCCACCAACCTTAAAACTTTTCCAAGCAGAAAAATGTCGCGCCGCCGTCCTCGGCGGCGCAGG
>JBGPBR010000008.1:0-14566 GCA_041481325.1 Desulfobaccia bacterium | reverse complement strand
GGAGCGCTACAACAAGACCTTCAAGGGTGAGGAAAAGAAGGCGCTGGAGATGAAACTGACCACCCCGTCCTACTGAGCATCCCGGACCCGGGGGGGAGACCCAATCGTGCAACCTGAAATTATTACAGTCTCAGTTCTTTTCGGAACTGGCAAGCCCCGTGCAGAAATCCAGGAGGTCCTGGAGAGCCTGCCCCAACTCAAGTTATTGGGGCAGGCCTGCGATCCCCAGGAATTACTCGCCCAGCACGAGACAGAATGGCCGGATTTGCTGCTGGTGGAGATAGACGGAGGCAAGACCGTTCCCGACTGGCTGGAGAATCTGATCGGGAGCCTGCCGCCTCAGACGACCGTCTTGCTGTGTTCCAGCAACCGGGACCCGGATTTTCTGATCCGGGCCATGCAGGTGGGAGTCCGGGAATTCCTGCCGTTGCCGTTGCACCGGGAAGAACTGGACGGCGCGGTGACCCGCGCCTGGCAGTCCAAAAAGCGGCTGCAGGCGGCGGGCAACCGGCAGGGGCAGGTTATTGTGGTCACCGGGCACAAAGGCGGGGTGGGCGCCACCACCGTGGCGGTGAATCTGGCCGTGGCCCTGTCGGAATTGTTGCCGGAACGGCTGGCCCTGATGGACATGGGGCGTCCCTTTCCGGATGTGGCCAACTTCTTGGATCAGGAAATTAACTACTCCATTACGGATTTGATCCAGAATTTCGCCAGCCTGGACAGCTCTTTCATCCAGCGGATCATGCAGCCTTATGGGAAAAAAATCGCCATTCTCCACGGCGCTCCGGACTTCAAAGAGCACGACAGCCTGGAACTGGAGACGGTGGAGCGGATCTTTTCCCTGCTGCGAGCCGTCTTCCGCTATATCATCGTGGATCTCAGCCACTGGCTGGACGACCTGTTTATCCAGGTGCTCATGGAGGCAGACCAGGTGCTGATGGTAACCGGGCTCTCGGTCCCGGACCTCCGGAATCTCAAGAAGCTCTGGCCCATGTTTCACGAATGGCGCCTGCCGCAGAACAAGATCAAGATGGTGGTCAACCGGTACGACCGGGGCAACGGCCTGCAATTGCGGGACATGGAGCAAATTGTGCACCAGCCCGTGTTTCACACCTTGCCCAGCGACTATTTTGCCTTGATGGATGCCATGAACCAGGGAACGCCGCTCAACACCAACGCGCCCCGCTCCAAGCTGTGGCGCAGCCTGGACCAGTTAGCCGAGCGGATTAAAGGAGAGACCCCCCAGGAAGCGGAAGAGCCTGAATCCGCCGCGGCTTCCAAGCGCCGATTCTGGGTGTTCTCGAAGGCACGGACCTAAATGAGCTGGCTGGGATACAACAAAAAATCATTGCGAGGCTCCAGGTTACAGCCGAAACCTGACGGCGCCGCCGGACAGGAAGTCAAAATCGTCCCGCCCCCCAAATCCGCGACCCTTCCCAAGACTGCCGCCCCGCCCAGGGATGACGGCAGAGAGGTGCGCCTTTACGAAGTGAAGCGGCGGATCCACCACCGCTTGTTGGAGCGGCTGGATCTGAGCCAGATGGAGGATCTGGACGAAGCCCTGCGGGCCAAGGAAATCCGCTCGGCCCTGGTGCATCTGCTGGAAGAAGAGGAAGAGCCCCTGAATATGGGGGAGAAGAACCGCCTGGCCCGGGAACTGGAATTCGAAATCCTGGGCCTGGGTCCCCTGGAGCCCCTCCTGGCCGATCACGCGGTCTCGGATATCCTGGTCAACCGCTACAATCAGGTGTACGTGGAACGGCGGGGCTGCCTGGAACTGGCCGAGATCCGCTTTCAAGACAACAACCACCTGCTGAAAATCATCAATAAGATTGTCAGCAACGTGGGCCGGCGCATCGACGAATCCATCCCCATGGTGGACGCCCGCCTGCCCGACGGCTCCCGGGTCAACGCCATCATCCCGCCCCTGGCCCTGGATGGACCCATACTGTCCATCCGGCGATTTTCGGTGCAGCGCCCCTGCCTGGAGGATTTGGTGGAAAAGGGCAGCCTGACCGCGGAAATCGGGGAGGTGCTCAAGGCCGTCGCCGTTTCCAAGCTGAACGTCATTATCTCCGGAGGCACCGGGGCCGGCAAAACCACCATGCTGAACATCCTGTCCGGCTTTATCCCTAAGGGTGAGCGCATCATCACCATTGAGGACTCCGCCGAGCTGCAGTTGCAACAGGACCACGTCTGCCGCCTGGAGACCCGGCCCCCCAATGTGGAAGGCAAAGGGGAGATCACCCAGCGGGATCTGGTGCGCAACTGTTTGCGTATGCGGCCCGACCGGGTGATCGTGGGTGAGGTGCGGGGGGCCGAAGTCATCGACATGCTCCAGGCCATGAACACCGGCCATGAAGGCTCCATGACCACCATCCACGCCAACACCTCCCGGGACGCCCTGATGCGCCTGGAGACCATGATTTCCCTGTCCGGCGTCAGCATCGGCGAAAAGGCCATGCGCCAGATGGTCAGTTCTTCCTTAAACGTGATCATCCAGTTGGTGCGCCACAGCGACGGCTGCCGCAGGTTGGTGGCCCTCTCCGAGATTACCGGGATGGAGAGCGGCGTGATCAGCATGCAGGATATCTTTGTTTTCGAACGGCATGGCATGAGCGAGGACGGCAAGATTCAGGGGAGGTTTGCCTCCACCGGGGTGCGGCCCCGGTTTGCCGACCGGACCCGCCTCTTCGGGGTTCCCCTGCCGGACAACATTTTCAATCCACCCAGCCGCCCCTTCGGCCACTGACAAGGGGGACCAGAGATGCTTATGACGGCAGGCACGGGGAAGGGCTAAGACATGTCATGGGGGAATATCCAATACGGTCTGTTGCTGCTGGCGGTATTTGTGGTCGCCGGCTTGCTGGTGGTGATCGTCAACCATTTCCTGTTGCAGCCTATCCGCTGGCGGCGGCAGCTGAACGAGCGGATCAAGGGCGGTAAACGGGAGCAAGAGGTCCGGGCCCAGGTCTTTAAGGCTTACCAGGAAACCCAGAGCGGGCTGATCATAACCCTGGCCCAGTCCATTGCCGGCTGGAGCAAGGTAGAGAACCTGCAGCGGCACTTGTTGCAGGCCGATATCTTTATCAATCCCGGCGGCTTTCTCTGTGTGGTGGGCATCCTTGGCGGCCTGGGATTTATCACCGGCGTCATCCTTCACAACCTCCTGTGGGGGGCCGGGTTGTGCGTCTCCCTGGGCATGTTGCCCCTGATGTACCTCAGGTGGAAGAAGGCCCGCAAGACCGCCAAGATCGAAAAACAGATGCCCGATGCCACGGAGCTTCTGGCGCGGTCGCTCCGAGCCGGCCATACCCTGCAATCCACCCTGGAGCTGGTGAGCCAGGAGGTGCAGGCGCCCCTGGGAACCGAAATGCGCATCACCTACGAAGAACAACGGCTGGGGCTGAGCATGGCCCAGGCGATGCGGCGCATGGGAGAGCGGGTGGCCAGCCGGGACCTGCAATATTTTGTCACCGCGGTCCTGATCCAGTTGGAAACCGGGGGTAACCTGGCGGAAATCCTGGAAAACATCGGCCTCATCATCCGGGACCGTCTGAAGCTGAAAAGCAAGGTCAGGGGCCTCACCGCGGAAGGCCGTTTTTCCGCCATCATCCTGGGGCTGCTGCCGGTGGTGACTTTCGTGGTCCTGTATTTCATCAACCGGCCTTATATCATGACCCTGGTGACCGACCCCCTGGGGGTCAAGATCTTTACGGGCGCGGTGATCAGCATCATCATGGGGGCCCTGGTGATGAAAAAAATGGTCGCCATCAAGGTTTGAGGAGAGGGACATGTTGGTACTTGACTATCTATCCTGGATCGGGCCTTTCGCCACCGTGGCGCTCTGCGTTTACGGCCTTCTCCTCTATTTCCATAACCGCAAGCTGGTCCGGGACCGCTGCAAAAGGGCTTCTGCCTCCGCCATCCCCCTGATGCACCGGGGTGCCCATGACAACTCCCTCAGAAAGCGGTTTTTGGACTGGGTCTCGTCCGTAGGCACCTGGGCCAGCGAGTCCAAAGGGGATACCTCGAAACTTAAATCCACCTTGATCGTGGCGGGATTTCGCCATCCCAAGGGCCCGGGGATTTATTTCGGCATTCGCCTCCTGTTGGCCATCGGTTTGCCGATCCCCTACCTGCTCTACAAGACCATGCAGGGACAGATGGCCTCCGGAGCCTTGCTGGGCTGCATGGGGCTGGCGGCGGCCGGATACTATCTGCCTCATTATGTCCTGAGATACATTACCAGCAAGCGTCAAGACCGCATCGATAAAGCCTTGCCCGATGTCCTGGATCTGTTCATTGTCTGCATGGAAGCGGGCCTGGCCCTGCAAGCCACCATCAACCGGGTGGCGGAGGAGGTCCGGAACATTTCCAAGGACCTGTTCATCGAGTTCCAACTCCTCAACGCCGAGCTCAGGACCGGCATCTCCAGGGAAACCGCCCTGAAGAGCCTGGGGGAACGCACCGACGTCCAGAATGTCAAGGCCCTGGTGGGCTTAATGATTCAATCGGACAAGATGGGCGCCAGCATCTCCACGGCGCTCCGGACCCATGCCTCGTTTCTCCGGGTCCAGCGGGGTTTGAGAGCGGAAGAAAAAGCCGCGAAACTGCCGGTGAAGATCCTCTTTCCCATGATGTTCTTTATCTTCCCGGCCATCTTTGTGGTGGTGTTGGGTCCGGCCATTATCCAGATGAGCAAGAGTGCATTCTTCCACAATTGAACCGCAAAGAGGGGGCCAGGCCATGTTAAAAGAGATCGTCGCCATTGTCGCCCGGGCCAGGGGGCTAGGGGCCATGCTGCTGGTGGTCATGGGGCTGGCAATGGGTTGCGGCGGCTGGCATTCCCGCCATGTCAGCGATCCGGCTTTTGACTTGCAGGTTCGGCCGGCTTCCGGCGATACCGACCGGATTCTGCGCAATGCCTCTTATTATCAGTTACAGGGCCGCACCGAGCCGGCCCTCAAGGAGCTGGAAGAAGCCCATCAATTAGATCCCAAGAATCTCAAGGTGGCGAACACCCTGGCGGAACACTACGAAAAACTGGGGAGATCGGCGCGGGCCCAACAGATTTACCAGGAGGCCCTGGCCCAGGCGCCCGACCACCAGGTTATCAGCAACAACCTCTGCTTTTCCTATTATCAGGCCGGCAACTGGCAGCAAGCCGAGGCCTGTTTCCGCCAGACCCTGGCCCGGCAGCCCAACAATATTGCGGCCCGCAATAACCTGGGGCTGCTGCTGTGCCGCCAGGGCCGCCAGGAGGAGGCCCGGCAATTGTGGCAGGAGGGGGAAGGCGCCGCCGCCGCGGAGCAGAAGCTGAGCCAGGTGCAGTCTTCCCTGGCCCTGGCCCCGGGCGGGGCCGCGGTCCCCGCGGGCGGCCCGGGCGTCAAGGGACCTGCCCCGGAAGAGAGCCGCCCGGTTCGGACTCAGACCGAACCGGGTTCTCCGGGGCAGGTCGTGGCGGCTGCGGCCGGCGGCGCGCCGCCGGTCTCTAAGACCCGGCCGCAGGTGGCCCCAAGCCCCGCGCCCCCGGCTACCGCGGCAAATCGGGAACGGCCGCCGGTGAAAACTGCCGGCCCCGCGGCCCCGAAAGGTGATGCGGCTCATTCCCGCCCTGCTGCCGCCAAACCGGAGGCCGCGGCGGCCCAGGCCAAGCCCAAAGCGGCTGCGCTCCAGAAGCCCGCGGCCCCTGAGACCGGCCGGAGCCTCCCGGACCCGGCGGCCCGGGACCGCAAGCCGAACCCGGCGCCGCCCGCGGTCACGGCGGTCGCCTTGGCCCCCACCAAAGAGAAAATGGCCCCGGCCACCCGGGCCCTCACGGCTGAGGAACTGATGAACACCGCCATCGAGGTGCGCAACGGCAACGGCATTCCCGACCTGGCCCGGGAGGTCCGCAGCCGGTTGAACCTGGAAGGCTTCAATGTGGTGGATATCGCCAACCACCTGGACTTCGGGGTGGACCGCACCGTGGTCTATTACCGCCCCGGCTCCGAGCAGGTGGCCAGGACCTTGAGCGCAAAATTCTTCCCGGGGGCCCGATTGGAGTGCGCCCAGAGACTTGCCGAAGATATCGATGTCAAGATTCTCCTGGGTCATGACCTGGGTCGCCCCCAGACGGTCGCCAAGGGCCAGGAAAGGGAGAAAACTTTATAGCGAGGGTCAACCACGGTTGGGGTGGCATCGGGAAAAGGGTTTGACTTTATTATAAAATCTTGCTAAATGGCAAGAAGGATCAACGGAAATGCAGAGTTGTAGCAGCGTCAGTCGGTTGGATCTTTAACCATGGGCATGCGCATCCTTCTTGCCGACGAGAGTCAGGTGGCGCGCCAGGGTCTGCGGGCTCTATTGGAAAGGGAGCCCGATCTGGAGGTGGCCGCGGAGGCAAGCAATGCTCAGACCGCCCTGCGACTGGCCCGGGAACTGGCGCCCGATCTGGCCATCATGGACCTGGCCATGCACGACCAGAGCGGCCTTGAGGTCATACCCAAGATCCTGGCCGCCTCGCCGGGCATCAAGGTCCTGGCCCTGTCCATCTATGCCGACCGGCGCTTTGTGGTAAACGTTTTGAAGACAGGAGCGGCAGGCTATCTCTTGAAAAATTGCGCTTTCGAAGAACTGGCCCCAGCCATACGGGCCTTGGCGGCAAATCGAATTTACATCAGCCCCGGACTCTCCGAACTCGTGGTCCAGGACTACATCGAGGCGCTGCGGGAAGGCGAAGAACGCTTCCGCACCATCTTCGAAGGAGCCACCACCGGCATTGCCCTGGTGGACCGGTACTGCCGCATCGTGGAGACCAATCCCGCCCTGCAAAAGATGCTGGGCTACCACCAGGAGGAGCTGCAAGACCGGGTTTTCACCGAGTTCATCCGGCCCGAAGACGCCGAACGGTGCCAGGGCCTGTTCAAGGATCTGGTGCAAGGCAGCCGGGAGTCCTTCCAGGTGGAGAAAAATTATCTCCGCAAGGATGGCTCGGACGCCTGGGGTCGGCTGTCCGTATCGCCCTTTAAGGGCCTCAAGGAGCCGAACCAGTTCGCGGTGGCCATGGTGGAAGACATTACCGAACGGAAACGGGCCGAGGGAGAGATCCGCCTGTACCAGGACAAGTTGCGGGCCATCGCTTCCGAGTTGTCCTTGACGGAGGAACGGGAACGGCGCCGCCTGGCCACGGAACTGCACGATAACGTGGGACAGATCCTGGCCCTGGCCCAAATCAAGCTGGGGGCTTTGCGGGAGTCGGCTTCGTCCACCAATCTCTCGGGCGCCATGGATGAGGTCCGGCGTCTCATCGAACAGACCATCGGCTACACCCGCTCCCTGAGCTTCGAGCTGAGCCCGCCCATCCTCTATGACTTGGGGTTCGAGGCGGCCATCGAGTGGTTGGCGGAGCTGATTCAGGAGCAGCACGGCATTCGCATCGAGGTCCGGGGCGACCGGAGCTTCAAGCCCATGGACGACGAGTCCAGGATCCTCCTCTTCCACGGGGTGAGGGAATTGTTGCTGAACGTGGTGAAACAGGCCAAAGCGAGCCGGGTGGGCATCAACATCAAACGGGAAGGGACCGCCATGCGGGTGAGGGTGGAAGGCGACGAGGCCGGATTGGGAATCGGCCTGGAAACCCCGCCGGGCGGGATCAATGGACTGGGCCTCTTCAGCATCCGGGAACGGCTCAGATGCCTGGGAGGCGACCTGGAAGTGGATCCGGCACCGGGGCCCAACACCGGCGTGACCTTGGTGTTGCCTTTGAAATATTAAATTTCCATAAACTTAGGGGGAACGCGGATGGTAACTAAAGTATTGATCGCTGACGACCACCAGATTGTACGCCAGGGGCTGCGAACCTTGCTGGAAAAGGAACATGACCTGAAGGTGGTGGCAGAGGCGGAAGACGGGCGCAGCACCGTGCGCCTGACCCGGGAACTGCAACCCGGGGTGATCATCATGGACGTGGCCATGCCAGAGCTGAACGGCATCGAGGCCACTCGACAGATCGTTTCCGAGTTTCCCCATGCGAAGGTCATCGCCCTTTCCATGTACGCCGACCGCCGCTTCGTGTTGAACATGCTGAAGGCCGGGGCCTCGGGCTACCTCCTGAAGGATTGCGCCTTCGAGGAGCTCACCCGGGCCATCCGGGTGGTGCTGGCCAACAAGACCTATCTCAGCCCCGGAGTATCCGACATCGTGGTCAAAGACTATATGAGCGGGGGCCCCGCCCAGGAAACCACGGTCTTCTCGGTGCTTACCCCCAGGGAACGGGAAGTGCTGCAGCTCATGAGCGAAGGCAGGTCCACCAATCAAATCGCCGATTCCCTGCACGTCAGCGTCAAGACCATCGAAACCCACCGCCAGCAGGTGATGCAAAAGTTGAACATGCGCAGTGTGGCCGAACTCACCAAGTACGCGGTCCGGGAGGGCTTGACCACGCTGGAACCCCGGTAGAGTTCCCACCGCTTCAAACCGTCGGCGATCCACTCAGGGGAGGATGCTCCTCCCCTGTTTCTTTTTTCCGGGAAGACCGGTTCCTTGCTCCTAACCCCGGGCTGCCAGCCAAAAGATTTTTTTAGACGCAGGCTTCAGCCGGCGCCGGCTGAACCTCGTTCCCAAGCTCCGGCTTGGGAAGGCGATTTTTGGCCCAGGCTCTGTTCCGAAAAGTTTTGTGGCATTGGTGGCACAGGCTTCCAGCCTGTGCTGGCGCAGGTTTTTTGTAAGGGCCTGCGGCTACCAAAGGCGGCGGGCGGGGACGCCCGCCCTACCTAAACTTTTCATGGTTCTGGGTGAGCCAAGGGCTCATGAATTACTGCTCGGGCGCCATATTGATATCAAGAGAGCTGCTGCCCTCATAAATGGTGGGGTCGCAAAGCTAAGCTTTAATCCTTAGGGTTACCAAGCAAACCTGGCACCGGATAAATTTTCGTCCTCTTTTTGCCCCGGGCTGCCCCACTTTGTTAATGGACAAAGCAGCCGACCTCGGATAAAATTGAACAATTGTTTGCTCGGCAAAGCCCTGGCGTCTTCACCGGACCTCGACTATCTGATGAATATTCCCGGGTTCATCTTTATCCGAAGCAATCGTTCCTGGGCCTTGGGCCAACCCGTAACTTATGAACAGGTAACGCTGCTGCCCTCGGCGGCTCCGGGACCGGACCCCCGGGGGCGGGAGTTGCACCCCTTTAGTTCGCATTTGCCAAGCAAGGTAGCTGGTGGGCCCTGCCCACCCGACCTTTTTATCTCTAGTCCCGAAACTCGAAAGGTAAGGCATGAAACGGACCCTGTTGCTCAACCCGCCTTCTTTCCAGGATTTTGATGGGGGTGCCGGGTCGCGCTATCAGGCCACTCGCGAAGTTACCTCCTTCTGGTATCCCACCTGGTTGTGTTATCCCGCCGGTCTCATCCCCGGGAGCCGGGTGGTGGACGCCCCACCCGAGAACCTGACGGTGTCGCAGGTGGCGGGGATGGCCCCGGACTTCGAGTTGGCGGTGCTATTCACCACCAGCCCCTCTTTCCGGCACGACCTGGAGACGGTGAGCCGCCTCAAGGAGCAGAACCCGGAACTCCAGGTGGGCCTGGTGGGCCCCCAGGTGAGCATCCTGGCCGCAGAATCACTGGCCGCCGGGCCCCAGGTCGACTTTGTGGCCCGCCGGGAGTTTGACTACGCCATCCTGGAAGCGGCCCAAAACCGGCCCTGGGAAGAGATCCTGGGGATCAGCTACCGCCGGAACGGCCGCATCCATCACAACCCGGACCGGCCTTTCATCGAGGACCTGGACTCCCTGCCCTTTGTCTCGGAAATCTATCACCGGGACTTGACCATGGAGCATTACCAGATCCCCTACCTGCGCTACCCGTACGTCTCCTTTTACACCGGCCGGGGCTGTCCGGCGCACTGCGTCTACTGCCTCTGGCCCCAGACCTTCACCGGCCGGCGTTACCGGGTGCGGTCCGTGGCCAACGTCGCGGCCGAAGTGCGCCGCTGCCTGGAACTCTTCCCCCAGGCCGCGGAGATCTTCTTCGACGACGACACCTTTACCGCGGACGGGGACCGGGCCCGCCGGCTCAGCCGGGAGTTCCACGACTTGAAATTCCTCTGGTCCGCCACCGCCCGGGTCACCACTTCCTTTGAGACCCTGAAAGCCATGAAAGAAGGCGGCCTGCGCCTGCTGGTGGTGGGTTTTGAAACCGGCGACCCCCAGGTCCTGAAAAATATCCGCAAGGGCGCCACCCTGGACCTGGGACGCCGTTTCGTCAAGTGGTGCCGGGAACTGGGCATCCAGGTGCACGGCACCTTCATGGTGGGCCTCCCCGGGGAAACCCGGGCCAGCATCGAAGCCTCCATCCGGTTCGCCTGCGAACTGGACCCGGACACCATCCAGGTTTCCCTGGCCACCCCCTACCCCGGCACCGAGTTTTACGATTTTTGCCGGGACCGGGGTTATCTCCACGATGACGCCCTGGTGCAAGGCAGCACCGGCTACCAGCAATGCGCGGTGGATTATCCGGGGCTGGCGGCCGCGGAAATCTTTCAGGCCCTGCCCCGGTTTTACCGCCGTTTTTACTTCCGGCCCAGTTACATGGCCAAGGCCGCCCTGGTGATGATGCGGAACCCGGGGGAGCGCCGCCGGTTGCTGAAGGAAGGACGGCAATTCCTGAGCTTCATCTTCCGCCGGCGGCAGTGCCAGGCTCCCCCCCTGGAAAGCGGCGACCGTTGCCCATGACCGCGAAGGAACTCCTCCACCTGGTTCTTCAGGGAGGTCCTGGTTTTTGCCAGATCGCCGTCACCAACGCCTGCAATGCCCGCTGCAGTTTTTGCAATTTCCCGCAAGTGCCGCCGGCCTCCAGGTTCATGGCCGACCAGGCGCGGCTCTTCAATGGTCTTGAGGCCCTGAGGCGGGCCGGCGTCAGTTACCTGTGCTTTACCGGCGGCGAACCGCTGCTCTACCCCGGTCTCCTCCCCGCCCTGGCCCGATGCCGGGAGCTGGACATCAAGACCATCCTGTGCACCAACGGCTCCCTGCTTTCGCCCGGCCTGATCCGGGAACTTGAGGGCGCCGGCCTGGAGACCCTGATCATCTCCATGGATGCCCCGTCCCCGGAAGAACATGACCGACACCGGGGGCTGCCGGGCCTCACCGGCCACATCCGGAAAATGCTGCCGGAACTGGCCCGGCGCGGCCTCCACCCCGTGGCTTCCGTGACCTTGAGCCGCATGGTGGACAACCTGCCCGCCATGATTGCCTTCCTGGGGGAGCTGGGCTTCAAACGGGTCACTTTCTCTTACCCCATAACCCGGCTCAACTCCTCTTACCTGGGCTTTGCGGACCATCATTCCGTTGATTTCACCCCGGAGGAGCTCTATCAGTGGTTCGACCAGATCAAAAAGCTGAAGGCCACTTCTCCTCTGATGATCCTCAACCCGCGGCTGGCCCTCAGCGAACTCCAGCGCCAGCTGGAACACCGCCCGGTCCGCTTTCCCTGCCTGGCGGGCTATAAATATTTCTTTGTGGACTGGCACCTTAAGGTCTCCCGCTGCCACTACCTGGGGGCAACCCTGGGCCCCCTGGAAGAGATTGACCGGTTGACCCCCATTCGGGACGGCTGCTCCGCCTGCACCATCGACTGCTACCGGGACCCCAGCGTCTACCAATACCTGGCCGTGTCGGTGGCCGATTCCCTGGCGGCCCTGCACCAGGGTAAATGGCTCCGGGGCCTGGCCACCCTGCTCCACCCCTACAACGCCCTGTCCCTGGCCGCACTCCTGGAGGGCCGCCATTGGTTGCGGGGGTGAAGGATGGAAAGATTGGGGGAGGTGGCCAGGGGCCGAGGGAATCACTTTCCCCCGGCCCTCCCCTCAATTCTTCTCCCCGCGCCGTCATCTTCACCGCCGACGATTTCGGGATTTCCGAGGCGGTGAACGGCGCGGTGGGGTTGGCGCACCGGCAGGGGGTTTTGGGCTGCGCCTCCCTCATGCCGGGAGCGTCCCGGGCTGCGGCGGCCCTGGCCCTGGCCCGGGAGCTTCCCGGTCTCTGCCTGGGGGTGCATCTCACCCTGCTGCAAGGCCGCCCGGTATTGCCGCCGGGGACTATTCCTCACCTGGTAACCGGGGGCCTCTTCCCAGACAACCCGGTGGCTGCCGGCTGGCGCTACTTTATTAAGCCCCGGCTGCTGCCGGAGATCCGCCGGGAGTTGGCCGCCCAGATCGAGCGGGTGCTCGAGGCCGGGCTCAAGGTCTGGCACCTGAACGGCCACCTCAATCTTCACCTGCATCCCCGAATTTTCCCGCTGGTGGTAGACCTAGCCCGGGAGTACGGCGTCCCATGCGTGCGCCTGGCCAGGGAGGATTGGCGGACCACCCTGGCCCTGGCGCCGGACGGCCCCCTAGCCAAGGTGGCCCAGGGCCTGATCTTCTCCCTCCTCTGCCGCCGGGCCCGGCGCCGGGCCGACGCCGCGGGCCTGGTATCAAACGACCACCTGTTCGGGCTCCTGAACGACGGCCGCATGACCGAAAATTATCTGTTGGGCCTGGTGCCCCATCTCCAGCCCGGGGTGACGGAAATCTATGCCCACCCGGCTCTCTACCCGGAGGCGGAACTGCGGCGCTGGGCGCCACGATACCAGCGCCGCGCCGAGCTGGCCGCGCTCCTCAGTCCCCGCCTGAAAGAAACCCTGGCCCGCGCCGGGGTGGTGGTTACCGACTTTCGCGCCCTGGCTCTCATGGAACGGGCGCCAGGCCTCGCCCGCCGGGCTCCGATAAAGAAAATTTGAGCCGATGCCGTAAATAATAATTATAATGAGAAAGTCAGTCGCCGGTTGTCTCCCATTGACCGAGGCCGCTAAGGCGGCGCCAAACCTGTCCTTATCGCAGGTTCAAACCTTTCCTTCCTTTTATCCCCGCTCCCTCTCGGGGGCCCGGGTTAGGCTGAGGGGGGAATAAGAAAAAACTTTTGAGCCTCTGGCAAAAGTCTTGGTGACGCCGAAATTTTACCCTGGCGCGGTCCAGGCAGCCGGTAGGCTAGGCTGGAAGGCTTGTGCCGGCGCAGGTTTTTTGTAAGGGCCTGCGGCTCCCCAAATTCCGGTTCATTTTGCCAGAGCCTCTTTTGACGATTAATTAATATAGAGTTAAGGATAAATTGAGGTTTGGGATTTTATGGAGAAAATTAAGAAACTTTTGGCCGTTGCTGTCAGAGGGGGCGTTCTGGCCCTGGTCCTGAGCCTGGCGCTGGGGGTATCGGGGGTCCGGGCCGGCCAGCCCACCGAAGACATCAAGAACCTGATGCACGAGGTCTTGACCATCCTGCAAAATCCGGCTCTCAAAACTCCATCCCAGAAGCAGCATCGCCTGCAACTCCTCGAGAGCCTGGCCAGCAGCCGCTTTGACTACCGGGAGATGGCCAGGATCTCCCTGGAGCCCACCTGGAGCACTCTGACCAAGACCCAGCAGGATGACTTTGTCCACTTGTTTACCGACCTCTTAAAGGTTTCTTATGCCAACCGGTTCGATGAGATCGCCAACGCCAAGGTGGAATATCAGCCGGAAACGTTGAACGGGGACCAGGCCGAGGTGCACACCGTGATTCTGCGTCCCAACGACAAGATTCCCGTGGATTTCCTGATGCACCGGACCCCCGATGGCTGGATGATTTACGACCTGGTCATCGAAAAAGTGAGCCTGGCGAAAAACTTTCAGCACCAGTTCGGCTGCGCCATCCAGGGAGCTTCCTACGACTTTCTGGTCCGCTGCCTGCGGGGCAAGTTGAAAGAAGAAAAGGGAAGCTGAGCCCCGCCCCTCTTATTTAAGACCGTTTTCGGTTTTTGGTTTTTGGTTTTTGGTTAATAAAAGGAAAATTGTCCATAGGTTACATGTTAAGTTTGTTGCATTTGCAACGGAAAAGGTTCTAAGACCTCTGCGAAAACCCCCATGCAGGACCGCCGCCCTCGGCGGTCCACTCCATCCAGTCGCAGGCGGTGGCGCCTGAGCTACCTTTAGTTACCTCCGGACCGCAAGAGAGATTTTCTCAGAGGTCTTTATTTACCACCCTCAAACTCCAGGGGAGTGTCCTTGCGGTAAGCCAGGGCCTGGCAGGAAGCCACCAGGCCTCCCCGGGGGTCGGTCACCTCGATGAAATACGTGGCAGTGCGCCGCCCGGCGTGGAGTTCCCGGGTTTGAGCCGTGAGACGCTCCCCCATCCTGGGCGCGGCGTGAAAGGTGAGGTTCATGTTCAGGGCCACGGCCACCGTGCCGTGGGCGTTTACCGCGGCCTGGAAGGCCTCGTCGATCAAGGCGAAGACCGCGGAGCCGTGCACCATCCCCAGAATGTTGGCCATCTCCGGACGGCAGACCATGCTTACCTTCGCCCGGCCCGGGCCCACCTCTTCCAGTTCCAGGCCCCAGTGCCGGGCGGTTCCCTGGGAAGCCACCCGCTCTTTAAAGGCGCTCAGGAATCTTGCATCTGGTTCTGTCATTTTCTCCTCGCGGCTTGCCTTCGGGTTTCAGGTTTTGGGGAAAAAAATGGGAGTGTTACCGTAAGATACATCAGACGGAGGATTGCCCAATTTCTCGTTCCCAAGC
>JBGPBR010000007.1:0-15269 GCA_041481325.1 Desulfobaccia bacterium | reverse complement strand
GGTTTGCCAAGCCCATTGCCAGCGAAATTGTGAAATTGACCAATTTTTACCCGGCCGAGGACTACCACCAGGACTACTATAAGAGCCACGCCCTCAAATACAAATATTACCGCTGGAACTCCGGCCGGGATCAGTTCCTCCAGGAGGTTTGGGGCCATGACCCGGCCGCGGCCGCGGCCGGGAGCCCGCCCGCCAAGGCTGCGGGGAATCCCCCCAAATACCCCAAACCCAGTGATGCGGTGCTGCGGCAAAAGTTGACTCCCCTCCAATACCAGGTGAGCCAGCAGGAAGGGACCGAGCCGGCGTTTCACAATGAGTACTGGGACCATAAAAAGGCGGGAATTTACGTGGACATCGTCTCCGGGGAACCCCTCTTCAGCTCCCTGGACAAATACGATTCCGGCACCGGCTGGCCCAGTTTCACCAGACCCCTGGAGTCCGGCAACCTCATAGAGAAAGAAGACCGCCGCCTGTTTTCGGGGCGCACCGAGGTGCGGAGCAAACACGGCGACTCCCACCTGGGGCACGTTTTCCCTGACGGGCCGCGGCCCACGGGCCGGCGCTACTGCATGAATTCCGCGGCCCTGCGGTTCATTCCCAAGGAAGACCTGGAAAAAGAAGGCTACGGCGAGTATCTCAAACTGTTTGACCAAAAATAACGGTCAGAGGCTGTCGCGGCCACAGAGGCACAGAGAGCACAGAGAAAGCCATCAACGGGCCCCAGGGCGACCCTGGCCCCCAGGCCCCAGGCCTGCTGGCCCCCCCGGCGGCGCTCACCAGCCCCGCGGGGCCCCCGCCGATGACCGCGAGATGGCAGCGGCGGGTTCCGGGTTTTCCCAGTCAGGCGGGCGCACCTTGGCGGCCAGCTCCTCAAAGTATTCATCCATCTCTGAGCTCGGGCATGGGGGGTGTGCCTTCGGGAGCCGCACCCTCGCCCCGGGTTTTCCTTCCCCGCATCGGTAATACCCTTTTCCGTTTCAAATGCAACAAACTTAATATGTAACCTAATTGACAATTTTCCTTTTATTAACCGAAAACAGAAAACGGTATAAATCCCGCCTGGCGGCGCGCCGTGCTGAAAAAGATTACAATCCT
This sequence comes from Desulfobaccia bacterium, assembly GCA_041481325.1. Classification (GTDB taxonomy): domain Bacteria; phylum Desulfobacterota; class Desulfobaccia; order Desulfobaccales; family 0-14-0-80-60-11; genus DASWLF01. Next base: position 14,174 of record JBGPBR010000007.1, on the reverse strand, counting down.
TCGTTCCGCTCAGGGTGATAAATGTAAACGCCAAGCTGTCAATATTTTTGGCAAACGGATTATCAAAGCGAGATTGCTAAAGAAGATAGAGTATTCTTCACTCAGATAGCGGCGGCGGATTGCTATACTTCTCCGGATGAAGCGGGGCGGGGTATCTGGCTGTTTTGCGAAACTGGGAGTAATTGGCGGCCACCCGAATTTTCCAGCCTGGGTCAAGCCGCAGGATGCGCCTCAAGATGTTGGACAGCTTGTACGTTTTCTGAACGGCCCAATACCAGCCGTTTTGCAGTTCTTCAGAGGTCATCCCGAGAGGGTGGATGACCGAATGACCGGTGTCATAATGAGACCAGTCCCGGTCATGAATGCGTGCCTGGAGGTCCATCTCTTCGTACAGCCTAGTCCCTGGAAACGGCGTGAGGATATGATAAAGCACCAAGTCGATTTTGGTGGCATTAACGAAATCAACGGTGCGCTTAAACACGCCCAGATCATCTCCATCCAGGCCAAAGATGAAGCTACCCATGATTGTAATGCCGCGTCGCTGTAATTGGCGAATACCTCTGGCATATTCTTCGGGACGATTAAACGCCTTACGAACCGACTTGAGCACCTTAGGTGACAGGCTCTCGAAACCGATGAAAGCAAACTGCCCCCCCGCGTGGGCATACAGGTCCATGAGTTCCTCATCCTGCGCCAACCCGAAGGAAACCTGCGCCCCCCAGTTGATTTCCAAAGGAATTAAGGCCCTGAACAACTCCTTGGCATAGTCTTTATTGCCGACGAGATTATCGTCGAGAAACATCCAGCGCTTGCCCGGCTGATTTTTTATTTCGGCCACGACTTCCGGTACCGGCCGACAGCGAAAATCGCGGCCGAAAAATCTCGTCACTGCGCAATAAGCGCAGTCGAAAGGACAGCCGCGGGTAGCCTGGATGGTATTGAAGACCGTGTACATGTCGCGATGGAGCAGTTCGCGACGTGGGATCGCCATATCTTGCATAAGCGTAAGGGCATCGTTTTGGTAAATAGTCTGTTGCGGACCATTGTTTTCCAGCTCAAAAAGAATTCGTTGCCAGAGCCCTTCGGCCTCGCCAACCACCACAATGTCCGCGTGTTTGCTGGCCTCTTCCGGCAAGGCAGTGGCATGATAACCTCCGATGACCACGGTCCGGCCCCGCTTACGGAATTCGTCGGCCATCTGGTAGACATGTGAAATCTCACAGGTCATACCGGTAAAACCCACCAGATCCCAGTTCGCATCGTAGTCGGGATCACTTAAGCGGGCATCGTGGATGACTACATCGTGTTGAGGCGGGGTGAGAGCCGCTATGGTGGTCAAGGTTACCCGGGCTAAGCTGGCCCGGCCACTTTTGGAAACCTGCCCCATGAATCCAGTGGATCGCGGTTGGACCAAGAGGATTTTCACTAGTTCTCCTTAAGCTGAAATTATGCAGCAACCTTGGTCACCGTAGTCCAAAATGGTTTTCGGGAACCCTTCTCTCTAAGGCCAACACCCAGAAGCATCCTCTTTTGTAGCCGAATTGTCCGGCGGTAACGATGGTACCAGATATTTCCATGAGATTGTCAAACAAGTAACCGGATATAGTACTTTTTCCCGGAATCTTGCCACACCTGTCCCTGAGACCCCGGATACCTCATTGGGAAGGAGCTTAAGGACCCCAGGCCAGCACCGCCCGGTAATGGTAGCCCAGGGGAAAGGCTGAGGCGACATGGACATACCACCAATAGAAGCTTACTGTTATATATTAACGGCTTGAGGCTCAGTGAAATTTTGTTGCTAGCTTAATCATATCTATTTGTTCTCCCGCCCCAGCCGGGCCACTTCTTCCCTGAGCCCCAGGACGATGGCCTCGTAGTCCCGGGCGTCGCTCTTGACTTGCAACCCCGCCTCTTTGAGTTCATCCGCCGCATACTCCCGGCCGAACACCAACTTGATGGGGTGGGGCCGGGGGCAGGTCGCGTTGGGGCCCCAGGCTTCAAAAGAGCCGCGCAGGTGAACCGGGACCAGCTTGACCCCCAGTTCGGCCGCCAGGATGGCCACCCCCTTCTTGAACTCCCGCAGCCGGCCGCTGGGGCTGCGGGCCCCTTCGGGAAAGATGCAGAGGATGCCACCGCGCCTCAAGATATAGGCCGAGGCCTGCATGGCCGCCACCAGGTGCCGGGCGGAGTTCACCGGGATCACCCGGATGAGCTTCAGGAGGTCTTTCACCACCGGGATCTCGAAGTAATTGCTGTAGCCCATGAAGAACAGGCGGTCCCTCAGGCCGTAAGGCGCCGCCCAGGACACCAGGAAGCCGTCCAGGTAGCTCACGTGGTTGGGGCAGAGAATATAGCCCGCCTCCCCCAGGCGCTGGGCGCCGTAAACCTTGAGCCTGAAGAAGAGCCTGAACCACAGGCCCAGGGTCAGGGACAGGAGCAGGGTGGCCAGGCGGCCGGGAAACCCCGCCTCCAGGCCGATTTTCTTCAACAGGGCCGGGCTGGGGTCCTGCTTCAGGATCTCGGCCCAGGAGCGCTCCAACTCTTCCGGCGCTTCCCGTTCCGCGGGTTCCAGGTCCTCCAGGAAGCGGATGAGGTCGCCCACCGTGAAGATCTCCGAGAAGGCCTCTTCCTTGATCTCCACCGCAAACCGCTGCTCCAGGGCGGCGATGAGCTCCACCAGGGCCAGGGAGTCCAGCCCCAGGTCCAGCTCCAGGTGGTCGTCCAGGTAGATCCGGTCCGGGCCCGCCTTATCAGTCAGGATCCGGAGCACCAACTCGCCCAGGGCGGACACCCCCTCTTCCCGGGCGGTCTTCCTCTGGTCGTAACGCTTCCCGGCCCGCTGCCGGTAGATGGCCGCGGCCTCGTAGCCCTTGACCTTGCCCAGGCGGGTCTTGGGGAGCTCCCGGTTGGACAGCACGAAATCCCGGACCCGCTTGTACGGCTCCAACTGCTGGGAGTAATACTCCAGCTGCCACTTCACTTCGCCGTAGATGTCCGCCTCGCCGGTTTCCCGGAAGCGGTCGAAGTCGGGCACCACCACCGCCACCAGCTTCTCTTCGCGGTCGTCGGGCATTACGTAGATTTCTTTGATTTTCCGGGACTTGAGGTAATGCCGGGCCACCTCCTCCCGGGAAATATTTTTCCCAGAACTCAGGACGATGATATCTTTCAGCCGGCCGGTGATATAAAGGTAGCCGTCCCGGTCCAGGCGCCCCAGGTCGCCGCTGGCGAACCAGCCGTCCCGGACGACCTCCCGGGTGGCGGCTTCGTTCTGATAATAGCCGGCCATGACGTTGGCGCCCCGGATGAAAATCTCGCCGACCCCATCCGGGTCCGGGTTCGGAATCCTCACCTCCACCCCGTCCAGGGGGCGGCCCACGGAGCCGAGCCGGGGGGCCTCGGGCGGATTGAAGCTGACCACGGGCGCGGTCTCGGTCAGGCCGTAGCCTTCCAGGACCTGGAAGCCGAGTCTGGCGAAGTTCCGGGCCAGGTCTTCCGGCAGATTGGCGCCGCCGCTGATAAAAAACCGGAACTGAGGGCCCAGTCCGGTGCGCAGCCTGGCCTTGAGCGGCCGGGCCAGGTCGAGGCCCAGGCGGGGCTTCAGGCGCTCCGCCAGGGCCAGAAACGAGTTCAGGGCCGCTCCCAGCCCCAGGGGCATCTCGTTGAGGCGGCTGCGGATGCCGTTATAGAAGTGCTGCAGCACCTGGGGCGTCACCACCAGGATGGTAACCTGCTGCTCCTGGATGCTCCTGAGAATGGCTTCGGCCTTGAGGGTGTTCAGGTAGGTAATCCTGCTCCTCAGGAAGAGGGGCACGATGAGGTTGGCCATGAAAGGCAGGGCGTGAAACAGGGGGAGCAGGGACAGGACGTTGTCCTTAGGACCGATCCCGATCACCCCGGCGATGCTGGCGAAGTTGGCGCAGAAATTCCGGTGGGTCAGCATCACCCCCTTGGGGAGGCCCGTGGTGCCCGAAGTGTAGATGATGGAGGCCAGGTCGTCGGGCTTGGCTTCGGGCAGGGGACAGTCGGCGCCTCCGGAGGCCAGGACCTCGGAGAACCGCACGGCCCGGGGTAGGGCAGGGGGGGGGTCACCGGCCACCACGATTTTTGTTAGGGACTCCAACTCCCCCAGTTCCTGCAGGCGGGCTTGTTCCGAGGTGAAGATGACCCGGGCCCGGGTCTCTTCCAGGATATGCCGGATTTGCTCCATCCGGGACTGGACGTCCAGGGGGACCGCCACCGCCCCGGCCAGGAGGATGCCGAAATAGCTGAAGCACCACTCCGGGCGGTTCTCCAGGAGGATGGCCACCCGGTCGCCGGGGCTGACGCCCGCCCGGCAGAGCCAGCGGGCCGCGGCGAGGCTGGATTCGAGAACCTGGCCAAAGGTGTACCGGCGGACGCCGCCGTCCACCAGGGAGATGACGGCTACTTCCCCCGGGGCTTCCCCGGCGACCTCTTGCAAGCGGCGGGTCAGGGTGGAGTTCATCAGAGTCTCTGCCAACCGAGAATTATGGTCCGCCGGCGCCCAGGCCCGCAATCAGCTCCGCCTGGCGGCGGGCGGCGCCCCGGTGAGGGGCGAGGGCGGCCTGGGCCCGGGCCCCCAGATCCCGGCGCTTTTCCGGGTTATCCAGCAGGTCTTGGGCGGCGCCGGCCATGGACTCGGCGCCGCTTACCTGGATGCCGACCCCGGCTTCTTCCAGGATTTCCCGGGCCCACCGGAAGTTGTGGAGGTGGGGGCCGTAAAGAGGGGGCAGGCCCTGGGCCGCGGGCTCCAGGATATTCTGGCCGCCGTGGGGCACCAGGCTGCCGCCCACGAAGGCCACGTCGGCCGCGCCGTAGAGGCTGAACAGGTCGCCGATGGTGTCAACGAGCACCGCGGGTTGCCGCCGGGTCTCGTGACCGTCCTTGAGGCGGATCCAGAGATGGTGCGCCACTCCCTTCCGGCTGAGGAGGCGGCCCAGGTCCGAAGCCCGTTCCGGATGCCGGGGGGCCAGGACCAGAAGGAGAGCAGGGTAGGGGACCCGGAGCTTCTGATAGGCGGCGAGCACCGTTTCCTCCTCCCCCGGGTGGGTGGAGGCGGCCAGGAAAACCGGGGCCGGCGCTTCCCCGGAGGCGCCCTGCAAGAGGGCGCGGAACTCCTGAACCCGGGCCTGGTCCTGGGCCTTGAAGAGCCGGTCGTATTTCAGATTCCCGGTGAGATGCAACCGATCCGGAGCCAGGCCCAACTTCCCCAGGCGGTGGTAATCGCCGGGGGAGCCGGCGGCCACCATGTCGTATTTATCAAATATATCAGATAGATAACCAGCATACCGCCGAAACCTCTGAAAAGACCGGTCCGACAGCCGCGCATTGACCATGGCCAGGCGCACCCCCCGGCGGTGGGCGGCCCATAGGAAGTTGGGCCAGATTTCCGACTCCAGGGCCACGAAGACCTGGGGCCGGAGATAGTCGAGATACCGGTTCACGGCCCAGGGCAGGTCCAGGGGAAAATAACAGACGTAAGCGCCCAGGGGGAGAAAATTTTGGCGCGCCACCGCCTGGCCGGTCTCCGTGCCGGTGGTGACGATGAAGCCGGCCCGGGGCAGGATGGCCTGGAGTTCATGCACCAGGGGCACCGCGGCCAGAATTTCCCCCACCGACACCCCGTGCAGCCAGATGCGGGGCGTTCCCCCGGGCGGCGCCCCCGGTGGCAGTTTCAAGCCGAGCCGGGGCAGAAAGCTTTCACCGCGGCCCCGGGATCGCAGGTGCCAGTAAAAATACGGCCAGCCCACCAGTCCGGCGAATGAGCTAACTATCTTATATAACAACCTATTTGTCTTATTAATTGAATTCTTTAGCAAATTAGCTCAATTCTTCGCAGCCAGTCGGGACGCACCTTGAGGTAGTCGGCCAGGATGCGATCGTGGTCAAAGGCCAGCTGCTGGGGCAGCCGGTCCGGGGGGAAGATCTCCAGGGCGCCGGCGTCGTCGGCCGCCCGGGGGGTACCGCGGCCGTGCGCCACAAATACCGTGGTGATAGCGTGCCGGCGGGGGTCCCGGTCCGGGTCGGAGTACGCCTGGAATTGCCCCAGAAGCTCCACCTCCAGGCCGGTTTCCTCCCGGGCCTCCCGGCGGGCCGCGGCCTCCAGGGTCTCGCCGTATTCCACGAAGCCTCCGGGCAAGGCCCAGCCGTACGGCGGATTGGCCCGGCGGATCAGCACCAGACCCCGGTCCCGGTACTCGATGATGATATCAACCGTGGGAACCGGATTTCGGTGTCTGCGGGTCACAAACCCGCATCGGGGGCACTTTTCTTCCACCAGCATATCTTAGTTTACATAATATATATTATCAGACGTTGTCCTGATACTACCTGAACTGCCTCCGGTAAAATCTTTTTAAATCCTGGTGGTTAACCGCCACGATCTGCCAGAGGCCGCCATTGGCCTGGCGCTGCATCTGGAAACGCAAAGGTTCCTTGGTCTTGGGGTCCGTAAGGGTCACCAGGGCCTCGTCCCCCCGAGCGTCGATCCTGGCCGTGGTGGCCGCGGCCGCCACCCCCAGGATCTGGGTGTTGTCCAGATTCAGGAGGTAGTTCTCCAAGACCCCGCGAATCTGGCTTTCGAAGGTATTGAAGAGTTGCGGGAGCATGAATCGGGCGAATTTGCGCCCCAGGCGTCGGGTCATCTGGGTCCATTCGTCCGTGTCCGGGTCTAGGTCAGGGTCCTGGTCCCGGCTGGAAGCCTCCAGGAAATTGTTAAAAATTGCCTTCATATCCAAATACTTAAAAAAAGTTTCCATGTTCCTGGTCTTGAGCGCCAGGGCCATCTGCTGCAGGGCATAACGGGGGGAGTTGTACCAGCGCCAGTAAAGGACGCCGGACAGGACGCCCCCCAGCACCAGGACGGCCAGGACGATAATCAGGGCCTTGCGAGGCATGGGGTTTCCTTATCGTTTGGCTTTGCCGCGGAGATGAGATAGATAATATACTATAATTCAAAAACCGAAGCGAAGCTATGAATCAGGAAAAATTGCGTTTGCGACACCCCTTGAGCAACGGCCTCACCCTGGATCTTTGGGATCAGTCCCGGCCGGTGGCCGGGGACCGCTGGTACGCCGCCCTGGAGGTTCGGATCAAGGTTGCCGTCACCGGCGCCAACCTGCCGCCGGAGTTGGCGGCCAAGGCCAAGGAAGCGCTGGCGGCCCTGGGGCCGGAGGTGGTCTTTAGCCAGAAAGATGAGCGCAATTTCATCGCCCACCGGGAACTCCCCGAGGTGCTCAAAGAGATGGAGGCCCGGGCCCTAAAGCTCGCCGCCGGTTATTTCGGTCACCCCGATTTCGCCCGGAGATTGATTCGCCTCAGATACGCCCGGCATCTGGAAAGCCGCGGCCTCCCTGGCGGGTGAAGGATGGTTTTAGGTTTTGGTGAGTCATGAGAAGTTTTCAAGATATCTGGGATAACCGGGCCCGGGAGTCCGATTAATTTCGTGACTTACTGCATCCTGGGGCCCAAGCTCCTGCTTGGCGCAATTTATCGTGGAAAATTAGTAGGTTGTGAATAATATCAATCTGTCCCCCACCCTAAGCAGAGCTTGGGCTAATATTTTCGTTCCCAAGCAGGTGCTTGGGAACGAAAAATGAAAGGTCCATCCTTTTTCGCCCTCTCCCCTTGAGGGGAGAGGGTCGGGGTAAGGGGTGAATCAGGCCAAACTTCCGGCAGTGAATATAAGTGAACCAGCGCTTCATGGCTGGCTGCTTTAATCAAAGAAAACGGCAAGTAGCCGAGAACAGGCGAGGTGTAATGGAGAGCCAGGATACCAACCCCCGGGATTTAACCCCGGTGCGCCTCAAGGCCAAGGGCGCCCGCTGGCAGCGCACCGGACATCCCTGGGTCTACCGGGACGACCTGGAGGCGGAGCCCTCCCTGGCCCCAGGCGAGTTGGCCGCGGTTTACGGCCCCGGCGACCGTTTCCTGGGCCAGGCCTTTTACAGCCGGGCCTCCCGCATCGCCCTCAGGTTCGTAACCTACGGGCCGGAAAGGGTGGACCGCCGGTTTTGGGAGGCGCGGCTGCGGCGCGCCCTGGAATACCGCAGCCGGGTGGTGCGGGACACCGACGCCTACCGGGTGCTCTTCGCCGAAGCCGACGGTTTCCCGGGCCTGGTGGCGGACTGGTACGCCGGGCACCTGGCCCTGCAGGCCAACCACCCCGGCCTGGAGCGGTTGCTCCCGGAAATCATCGAGCTTCTCATCGCCGACCTCAAGCCCATCTCCGTCACCCTGCGCCACGACGCCGAGGTGCGCCTGCTGGAAGAGCTGCCTCTGGAGGTCAGGACGGTGTTCGGGGAGTTGCCCGAGGCGGTGCAGATCCGGGAAAACGAGGTCCGGCTGTGGGTAGATCTCCGCCGGGGGCAAAAGACCGGGTTCTTCCTGGACCAGCGGGAAAACCGGGCGGCCGCGGCCGGGCTGTCCCGGGGGGAAGTCCTGGACGCCTTTGCCTACCAGGGTGCGTTTGCCATGCACCTGGCGCCGGGGGCTCGCCGGGTCACCCTGGTGGAGTCCTCGGATGCGGCCCTGGCCCGGGCCCGGGAAAACGCGGCCCTGAACGGTTTCGACAACCTGGAGCTGGTGCGGGAAAACGTCTTTGCCTATCTCAAGCGGACGGTAGCCGCCGGGGACCGCTTCGACCTCGTGGTGCTGGACCCGCCGGCCTTTGCCCGGAGCCGCCAGGACCGGGCCGCGGCGCAGCGCGGCTACAAGGAGATCAACCGCCGGGCCTTTCAACTCCTGAACCCCGGGGGCACTCTGTTCACCTGCTCCTGCTCCTACAACCTGAGCGAGCCGGAATTCCTGGAGATCGTCCGGGAGGCCGCGGCGGACGCCGGGCGCCAGGCCCGGCTGGTGGAGCGCCGGGGCGCGGCCCGGGACCACCCTGCCCTGCTGGCCCTGCCCGAGAGCCTGTATCTGAAGTGCCTCATCCTGGAGGCGTATTAGCGGGATGCTGCCAAAGCAATTTTTATAATAACGCGCCGACGCCCTCGCCGGCGCCGTAACCGCCGCGGGCGGCGGTTCTACACTTTATTCTTCGTTTGGACTCAGAAGAAGTCATGAGGCGCGGTGCGATCTGCCTTGCACCTGGAAGGGTTTGATATCGTTCATGAGTTAGTGGCGCAGGCCTCCTCCGTCCCCAGAGCCGGCTAAACGTTCATGCCAATTTGGGGGCACTCCGACAATGAAAGCTTTGGGTAGGGGCGGGTTTTAAACCCGCCCCTACCGAGACTTTCACGGTAAAGCCTGCGGCTACCAACCAGTCTTTTTTCCACCGCTAATCGCCCACTGCTCACCGGTCACCGCTCACTGCTTACTGCTTACCGCTTACTGCTCACTGCTTACTGCTCACTCCCCCCTGCCCTCTCGAAAAATTGGCCGATTTTGGCCGTTTTTATGGTATATTTTAAACAATTGTCAGAAGTTCCTTCCTTGTGATCCTTCTCCCCTTGAGGGGAGAGGGTCTGGTTGAGGGGTGAATAAGGGAAAACTTTTGGCAACCGCTATCCCCAGAAATTCACTCAATCGAGGTTGCTTTGAAGGCGCTATTGGCATTGGAAGACGGACTGGTCCTGAAGGGCCGGTCTTTTACCGGTCCCGGCGAATGCGCCGGCGAGGTGGTATTCAACACCGCCATGACCGGTTACCAGGAGATCCTCACCGACCCTTCCTACAAGGGCCAGATCGTGACCATGACTTACCCCCTCATGGGCAATTACGGCGTCAATTTTGAGGACCTGGAGTCCCAGGGGGTGCAGGTGGAGGGTTTCATCGTCAAGGAATACCACCCCTACCCTTCCAACTGGCGGTCCCGGGGGAACCTGGCGGGCTACCTTAAGGCCGCGGGGAAACTGGGGGTGGAAGGCTTCGACACCCGGGCCGTCACCAAGCGCCTGCGGGAAGCTGGCGCCATGCGGGGCATCGTCTCCACCCAGGACCCGGACCCCGATTCCCTGGTGCGCCGGGCCCGGGAGCTCCCCAGCATGGAGGGCCGGGACCTGGTGCCCCTGGTCACCTGCCGGGCTCCTTACTGGTGGCCCGATTTTCCGGCGGCCGATGCCCCAGCCCCGGACCTGGAGACCCTGTGGCGGCAACGTCCCGGCAAGAAGGTGGTCCTTTACGATTATGGGGTAAAGTTTAATATAATCAGGAGCTTAAAGGAAAGGGGCCTGGAAATCCTGGTGGTGCCGGCCGCCACCCCGGCGGCGGAAGTGCTCCGTCTGAAGCCCGACGGCATCGTGCTGAGCAACGGTCCCGGGGACCCGGCCGCGGTCACCTACGCGGTGGAGAACGTGCGCCAGTGCCTGGGGGCCCAGCCCATGTTCGGCATCTGCCTGGGCCATCAGCTCATGGGCCTGGCCCTGGGGGGCCGCACCTTCAAGCTCAAGTTCGGCCACCGGGGGGCCAACCAGCCGGTGAAGGCCCTCCTCTCCGGCCGGGTGGAGATCACCTCCCAGAATCACGGCTTTGCCGTGGACCTCGAATCAATCCCGGACCCGGAAGTGGAACTCACCCACATCAACCTCAACGACAACACCCTGGAGGGCCTGCGCCACCCGAGGCTCAAGGCTTTTTCGGTGCAGTACCACCCGGAGGCCTCCCCCGGCCCCCATGACGCGGATTATCTGTTTGATGAGTTCCTAAAAATGGTGCAAGAGTTGTGAATTGGATTGAATACGGCTATCTCTGGATGTAGCCATAAAGGTGGTACATTGTTCTCCCTATCAAGCACCGGCGGGATACTGGTGCCACTGGGGCCATAGAGATAAAACCTTAGCCAATCAATCAAGAGGCGGCGGCTGAGTTCAACCTAAAGATGAAAAAGCCCCTGCTGCTAATCCTGCTGCTGGTGGTCGCCGCCGGCCTCATCTGGGCCGGAAATTTCTATTGGCGTCACCTAGGCGGCGCCGGCCCCGCCCTCCGGAGCCCGCCCCGGGACCTCGCCCGGTCCCTGGATGCCCCTGGCCCCGCAGGTCCCCCCACCGCCAGGTGGAATGAGATCGACGACGCCCCCCTGAAGCTGCCGCCGGGGTTTGCCATCTCGGTCTTTTCCCGGAACGTCCCCGGGGCCCGGGTCCTGGCCCTGGACCCCGCCGGCAATCTGTTGGTTAGCCTCACCGGCCACGGCAGGGTGGTGGCCCTGCCGGACATTAACGGCGACGGGGTGGGCGACCGGGTAGTGACCCTGCTGAGCGGCCTGGACCACCCCCACGGCCTGGCCTTCGGGCCCGAGGACCCGCCCCGGCTCTATGTGGCGGAAACCAGGGGGGTGGCGGTCTACGACTACGACCCTCACAAGCTGGCGGCCGTCAATAAGCGCCAGCTCATCGATCTCCCCCCGGGGGGGCGGCATTTCACCCGGACCCTGCTGTTTCTGCCGCCGCCTCACCCGGACCGGCTGCTCATCTCCGTGGGCTCTTCCTGCGACGTCTGCGTGGAAAAAGACCGGCGCAACGCCAAGATCCTGGTGGCGGACGCCGGCGGCAAGCATCTCCAGACCTTCGCCTCGGGCCTGCGCAACTCCGTGTTCCTGGCGGTCCACCCGGTGACCGGCCACGTCTGGGCCACGGAAATGGGCCGGGACTTCCTGGGCGATGACCTGCCACCCGATGAAATCAACATCATCATCGAGGGCGGCGACTACGGCTGGCCCTGGTGTTACGGCAAGCGCTCCCACGACGGCCGGTTCGACCCCCGGGGCACCCACCGGCAATTCTGCAAGGACACCATCCCGTCTTATATCGACCTGCCGGCCCACAGCGCCCCCCTGGGGCTGGCATTTTTTCCCGAGGATTGGCCCAAAGAGTACCGATATAATTTACTGGTGGCCTACCACGGCTCCTGGAACCGCACCACTCCCACGGGCTACAAGGTGGTGCGCTTCAGGTTGGACGCCCAGGGCAATTATCTGGGGGTGGAAGATTTCATCACCGGCTGGCTGACGCCGGAAGGGGCCCTGGGCCGCCCGGTGGACATCCTGATTCGCCCGGACGGCATCATTTTCATTTCGGATGATAAGGCGGGAGTGATTTACCGCCTGGTTTATAATAACCTGATCAAGCATTGAGAAGATAAACCTAACCAATCAAGGAGCCTGGCAAAATGACCCTAAAACGCTTGTTGGCCGCAATCGCCGTGCTGACCCTGGTTATGGTTATTCCCGCCCTGGCCGCCGCCGCGCCGGTCGGTCGCTTCACTAAGGTGGAGGGCCAGGTGGACCTGCTCAAGCAAGGGAAGCTCCCCGCAGTCCCCGCCAAGGTCCAGGACGCGGTGGATTCCGGGGACGTGGTCCGCACCAAGTCCAAGTCCAAGGCCCAAATCAAGTTTGTGGACGATTCCGTCATCACCCTGGCCCCCGAGAGCCGCATGGCGGTGGCGGACTATGTCTACGAGCCGGACAAAAGCTATCGCCGCGCCGTGATCCGTCTCTTCCGGGGACTGGCGCATACCGTGGTCACCAAGCTCCTGAACGTGGAGGAGCCGGGTTTTGTCACGGAAACCCACACCGCCATCCTGGGGGTCCGAGGCACCGAGAGTTATACCCTGCTGATGCCCAACTTCACCAGTGAGTATCTCGTCCACGGCCTCAAGGACGTCAGGTCCATTAACCCGCAGTTTCCTGCGGTACTCAAGCTCAAGGGCGGCGAGTTCACCATGATTGCCCTGAACCAGCAGTGGCAGCTCCCCAAACCCATCACCCCGGCCATGCTGCAAATGCTCCAGAACATGATGGTTACGGGCATCGGGAGCCACGTGCTGCTGGGAGGGGGGGGCCACCTAGGTGGGACCGGGGGAGGCTTGCCGGAGTTCAAATTGCCGGTGAGCCCGGACCAGATGACCCAGCCGATCATTCCGCCGGCCGTGCCGCCGCCGACCCAGACCCCGGTTGCGCCCCCAGGTCCCTCCGGAGGAACGTAATATCTCCAGTGACTTAGGGGATATCCGCAAATAAATTGAGACCCATCGCCTGCGGCGATGGGTCTCAACCTTTACTGAAAATCCGGGATTCCGCGCCGCCGGCGGCGGCTTAGAATGACCTAAAATTGCGGTTGATAATAATTGACTTTAATTTAGGGATCTTTAATCCTCGGGGGGAAGCATTGGGGTTTCATGGATGCTTAGCCGGCACGGCGCCGCGCCACGCCTGGGCCACTTGTTTGATGGCAAACCGGCATTAGCGGTGTTAATACACTCCTAAAAGTGAGGATTGGTCATCCTGAGCGAAGCGTATAATACCGTGTTCCCTTTGAAATGAAACAAATTATCCAGATAACCTATTGATATCACTCGTAGGGGCGGGTTTCAAACCCGCCCCTACAAAACGAACACGGTATAATCTCGTTATTTCAATTGGTTGATGTCATTCACGTCCGTTCAGGATGACCAGGAAAAGCGCCTTTCACCCCCTGATAGGAAGATGAAGCAACTTTATAAACCGGGGCGGCTCCGAGATCATCCCCAATACCCGTAAACGCTAATACCGGCCTGCGGACCGTTGGCCAAAAAGAAAGGGGGAGCCAGGCTCCCCCTTTCGACCCTCCTTGGCTTAACCGGCTAAGAGCTTACCGCCAGCGGCGCAAGATTGCCAGCCCGGCCAGGCCGCTGCCAAAGAGAAACAGGGCTCCGGGCAGGGGTACGACCTCGGTGGTCATCTTCCCCCAAAGTAATATCGGGTTGGTCGCCCCTTCGTCAGATTCAAACTGAAGGACAATATGGTCCACATCCACGCCAAACCCCAGCAGTTTTAAAGTGTAAATGGTGCTGCCGATGGTCCAGCTTTGGTCCGAGAAGGCCGACGGGAAGGAGATAAAGTCCCGGTTTTCGTGATTAGTTTTATTGGGGTCGTTTGGGGTCTCGAGGACCCCGAGGGTGAAAATAAAATTAGGGGTCCCCACCGGGTTGCTGAAGTCGGTGACAATCTGTAACTGAACCGAGGTCAACCAGGGTTGGTAAACCGAGTTGTTAAAGTGGCGCAGTTGCCCAAGTTCGAAGGGAGTCTCCGCCGCAAACACAGTGAACGGCGGTGCCTTCCCGGTGAAGCCCAGGGCGCTTTGCCCGGCTCCGGCATCCCCGCCCCATGCGATGATGTTTTCAATGGTGTTACCGTAACCTACAGCCCCTGTAGACAACGTCGGTACAAGACCGGGGGG
>JBGPBR010000006.1:0-16496 GCA_041481325.1 Desulfobaccia bacterium | reverse complement strand
AATCCACCCTGGCCGCCGCTTTTTTGCGGGCCGGATATCGGCTGCTCACCGACGACATGCTGGTGGTGCAAGAAGCGCCTGGGGAGATCATCGCCTTCCCCGGCCTGCCCCGCATCAAGCTTTTTCCTGAAATGGCCCGGAGTTTGCTGGGTGAGGGGGTCAGGGGCACTCCCATGAACCATCTCACTACCAAGCTCCTGATTCCCCTGGCGGCGGGGCAATTCTGCCGCCAGCCTACGCCGCTCAAGGCCTTGTATGTAGTCCGGCCACCGCGACCCCGGAGCCGGGTCAAACGGGTGACCCTCCGGAATCTGACCCGGCGGCAGGCTTTTCTGGCCTTGACCGCCAATACCTTTAACGCGGTGATCAAAGACCCGGACCGCTTGCGGCGCCAATTCGCTTTTGCGGCGCGCCTCGCGGCCCGCCTGCCTCTAAAATCCCTCTCCTATCCCTGGGACCTTTCCCGCCTTCCCGAGGTGGTGGCAAAAATTCAACGAGACGTATTTTATAATAAGTTGCAATCTGTTGACAACATCAGGCCCGAGCTTCCATAGCCTTCAATAACTATTCGGTAAGGAAAAGCGAGGGTTTCCCCGGACCGGGAGGGCATAAGCCATGACCTGGCAGCACCGGCAGTGAGCCCACCTTCGGCAAGCCCTCCAGCCTCGGGTAGTCACCCGGGACCCTTCCGGTTTTTCTCCTCGTAAAATCAGGAATTCCCCGATTTTTTTTTCTATCGGTATTGATATCAATAGTCAGGGAAAAATTTAGAGTTAAGGGACGGTTTCCGGCCCTGAGAACCGGGGAGGTGAATATGGGTGAACCGAACAGACCGCAATGGAGCCATGAGCAAGACGACATTTGGAGCGATCCTGGTTACCGGTCAAGTTTTTTTAAAATAGACGGCAGGAAGGCGATCCTGAAACTGGAAGACGGGTCCATCATCAACGGCAAGATCAATCTTTGCACCGAGCTGGCCACCGATGAAGGCACTTATGATAAATTCTCCGGCGACTTGGGTGCGTTTTACAAGCGGGTGAGCGACCTCTTTACTAAAGGAAAGAATCCTTTTGTGGTGGTTTTTGACGCTACCGTGGGGGGAGAGACCGGCAAGGTCCTTGTGGTCAACAAAAATAAAATTTTGTGGGTCTCACCGCAAGATTAGGACCATGTGCCGGATGGATGCTAAGGCCGTTGGGGCCCCGTTTTCCAGACAAAAAAGCCTGCCCTCAATATAGCTGGTTTTTGGTCCTCCCGCTTATAGTTCCAACAATGGCGAAGGCAAGAACTTAACAGGAAATCCTCCCACTTCAAACCCTAAGGCTGCCGGCGCCGCAGTTTGCCGCGCTAATCTTCCGGTAATTCTTGGGAGAGAATCCGGGCGATTCTTTGGGCCGCCTGGCCGTCGCCGTAAGGGTTTTGGGCCCGGGCCATGGCCTGATAAGCGGCGTCCCGGTCCAACAATTCCCTGACCCCCGCCAGGATCCGCTCCCGGTCGGCCCCCACCAGCTTCACCGTGCCCGCCCAGACGCCCTCAGGGCGTTCCGTGACCTCCCGCATCACCAAGACCGGCTTGCCCAGGGCCGGGGCCTCCTCCTGGATGCCGCCGGAGTCGGTGAGCACCAGGTAGCTCCGGCTCATCAGGTAAACGAAGGGGGCGTAGTCCAACGGCGGCAGCAGCGACAGGCGGCCGCCGCCGGGGAAGTCCCAGCGGCAGGCGCCCCGGGGTTCCCGGGGAGGCTGTCCCCCCCCGGAGAGCAACTGATAGACCGGGCCCTGGACGTTGGGGTTGAGGTGGACCGGGTAGACCAGGTGGACATCGGGGTAGCCGGCCGCCAGGTCCCGCAGCGCATCGCAGATGTTCTGAAAACCCTGGCCGAAGTTTTCCCGCCGGTGGCCGGTCACCAGGATCAGGCGTCTGCCGTCCAGGGCCAAGTCGTGCCGGCGGGCAAAATAATCGGACCAGGCCGGGCCATCGGCCTCCACCCGAGCGGCGACCCACTTCAGGGCGTCGATGACCGTGTTGCCCGTGACCCAGATGCGCTGGGGCGCCACCCCTTCCGCCAGGAGGTTGTCCCGGGCCCAGGCGGTGGGGGCGAAATGGTAATCCGCCAGCACCCCGGTGAGGCTGCGGTTGACCTCCTCGGGAAAGGGCCGGTATTTGTCCCGGGTGCGCAGTCCCGCTTCCACGTGAGCCACGGGCACTTTGTGGTAGTAGGCCGCCAGGGCCGCGGCAAAGGTGGTGGTGGTGTCCCCGTGCACCAGGACCAGGTCGGGACGCTCCTGCCTTAGGACCTCTTGCAAGCCCGCCAGGGCCCGCACGGTAATGTCAAAGAGGTCCTGACCCGGGGTCATCAGGTCCAGGTCGTAATCGGGGGTGAGGCCGAAGAGGCCGAGGACCTGGTCCAACAGTTGCCGGTGTTGGGCGGTGACCGCCACCTTTACCAGGAAACGCCCCGTCTCCTGAAGCCGCGCCACCACCGGGGCCATCTTGATGGCCCCGGGCCGGGTGCCGAAGATCAGGAGGATTTTCTGCATGGGGCTAGCGCCTCCTCCTGGTTATCAGTTGCCGCTCCGGGGACGCACCGCGGAGGACATGCCCGGTCCGAAGCGGGCGGCGGCCTGAATGGCGTTCCAGTTGTCCCGGAACCAGGCGACGGTGTGTCCCAGACCCGCCGCCAAGGGGGTGCCGGGGGCATAGCCGATGAGCTGCCCGGCCCGCGTCACCGAAGCCAGGAGCCGGGACTTGGTGTCCCACTTGCGCCTCTCGGCAAAGAGGATCCCCCCGGGATTGCCCACCTGGTCGTTGATCATCCGGGCCAGGTCGATGATGCGGGTCTCCTGCCCGGAAGCCAGGTTGAACTCCTGGCCCAGTGCGGCCTCAAAATAGCCGGCCCGCAAGAGGCCCTCCACAATGTCCCCCACATAAGTGAAGTCCCGGGTCTCTTCCCCGGTGCCGGTGATGGGCAGCGGCTGCCTTTTCAGGGCCCAGTAAATGAAATTGGGGATGACGTTGCGGTATTGGCCCGGCACTTCTCCCGGCCCGTAGGAATTGAAGAAACGGGCCTTGACCACGGGCAGGTCGTAATGGTGCTGAAAGAAGTTGCAGTAAAGCTCCCCCAGCATCTTGGTAATCTGGTAAGGGGAGCTGAGGTGCAGGGACATGAACTCCTCGGTGAGGGGCAGGGGGGCGCTGCTGCCGTAAATGGAGCAACCGGAGGAGGCGTAGAGAAAACGCCGGACTCCCGCCAAACGGGAATATTGCAGGAGTTTCAGGGTCCCCAGACCGTTTACCAGCAGGTCGGTTTCCGGGTGGTCGATGGAGTTCTGGTTGGCGAACAGCGCCGCCAGATGAAAGACCAGTTCCGGGCCTTCGAAGAAGACCCGCTTGAGCTCCACTTCGTCCAGGATGCTGCCTGCCACGAAGATGACATTGGCCAGGCCAGGCACGTTCCAGACCGCGGCGGAAGACAGGTCGTCCAGGACAATAACCAGCCTGGCCCCGGCCTCCGCCAGGGCCCTGGTCAGGTTGCTGCCGATGGCGCCGGCCCCGCCGGTGACCAGGACGGTTTTGCCATGGTAATATTTCAGATAATCCGGGGCTGACATGTGCACCTCCACCAGGGGCGTCTCAGGCGCCGCCGCCGAATATGACGATGCGCACCGTTTTCAAGATGATGGCCAGGTCCAGGAAAAACCCCATGTTTTTGATGTAATAGAGGTCGTACTGGAGTTTTTCCTTGGTTTGCTCGAGCGACGAGGCATAGGGATACATAACCTGGGCCCACCCCGTGAGTCCGGGCTTCACCAGCAGGCGGTAGCTGTAATAGGGCAGGGTCTCGCGATAGCCGCAGGACACCGCGAGTCCCGGAGGATCCGTGGACCGGCGCCCTTTGATGACCCGGGGGATTTCGTCCTGGAATTTCTTGATAAAGACTTCCCGTTCCGGCCGCGGGCCGATGAAGCTCATTTCGCCTTTGAGGATGTTGAGCAACTGCGGCAGTTCATCCAGACGCGTCTTCCGCAGCCAGCGCCCCACCCTGGTGACCCGCGGGTCACCGGACTCCGACCATTGCGGTCCTAGCTTTTCGGCCCCATGGATCATGGTCCTGAATTTGATGATCCTGAAGGGCTTGGCCTCATAACCCAGGCGCTCCTGCCGATAGAACACCGGGCCGGGGCTGTCCATTTTTATGGCCAGGGCCACCAGGAGCGAGACCGGGGCGGTGACCATCAGCCACAGGATTGCCAGCCCCAAGTCGATGAGGCGTTTGAGGTAGCGGCTGTAAAATCGGTGCTTATTCAAACCGTTAAAGAGGACCCAGACGTCGGAGATGTGGTCTATGGGCACCTTGCCCGACAGAAATTCATAAAAACTGGGCATGTCGATGACCTGCAGGCCGTGCCAGGAGACCCGGGTCAGGGTGCGGATGAGTTTCTGGGATTTTTCATGGGTGATGGCCACCACCGCCAGGCTCGCATTCAGTTCCTGGGCGAATTCCGGCAAACGGTCGGTCTGGCCCAGCACCGGCAGGTCGCCCACGGCGGCGCCGATTTTTCTGGGATCGTCATCCAGAAAGCCGACGGCCACCAGGCCGCTCCGGGGCCGCTTGCGGATGGCCTGGAGGATCTGGCGGCCGCTGCTGCCGGCGCCCACGATGAGCAGCCTTCTCTGCAAGCGCTCGGGCAAGGCGATGCCGGAGAACACCAGACGCCAGAGGACCAACAACCCGGCAAAGGAGGATGCCTGAATGATTAACAGGGTGCGGCCGACGAAGGCGCCCAGGGGAAAATAGAACAGGACAATGACCGCCAGCGCCCCGATGAAACATGCGAGGATCAACTGGGCGATATTGCTCCAGCGGCGGTAGTCTCTCTGGTAATCATAAAGGTCGGCGATGTAGAGCACCACCATATAGGTCAGGCCCACCAGGGAGATGGGCATGAGATGTTCGAGGAGAAACAGGGTCTTGTCGTCAATCTTGGGGTTGAAATAGACGGCCATGGCCCCGGAAATGATAAAGGCCACCAGGTCTCCCCCCAGGAGGAAGAGTTTCCAGGATGAAACGTGAAGGCCGAAGATCCGGTGCATCTAACCCCTACCTCAACCACTGGTTCTTAACGCTTGAGCTGCCTGCAAGGTGGCCCGGCTGGAGCAGGCCTGGCTGAGGAACAGCTGCTGCCTGGCCTCAGCTCCGGGGTCCTTTAGGAAGTAGCCGAGTTCCGCCCCGTAACCCAGGTCCATGGAAAACTGCTTGCTGGTTTGGGTGCGGCCGCCTCTGACCAGGGTGGCCCGGCGGAAATCTTCGATCACCGCCACCGAGTCCTCGCCGTAGACTTCGAAACGCTCCCGGGAGAAGGCCTTGGAGCCCTTGGCGGTATAGAGGATGGTGCCCAGGGAGCCGTCCCGGAAGGTGAGGGTGAGACCGAGGTTGTCATCCGCCCGGTACCTGCCCAGGTTCCCCGAAATGGCGGCCACCCGCACCTCGGTGGCCTCCGAGTCGGTCATGAAGTGCAGAAAGTCGATAAAATGGCAGACTTCCCCCAGCAGCCGGCCGCCGCCCACCTCGGGGTCGTGCACCCAGCTGTCGTCGGGAACATAGCCGGCGTTCACCCGGTAGGTCATGACCAGGGGGGTGGTGCGGCCGGCAAACATCTCCTTCACCTTCAGGGCCAGGGGCGCAAAACGGCGGTTGAAGCCTACCATGAGCATCCGGGCGCCGTCGTAAGCCGCCTCAATTTGGTCCAATTCCTCGAATTTGAGACACAGGGGTTTTTCGACGAACACGTCCTTGCCCGCGGCCAGGGCGGCCAGCACCATGGGCCCGTGCAGGTGGTGGGGCGTGGTGATGAGCACCCGGCCAATGGCCGGGTCCGCCAGAATCTCCCGGTAATCCGTGGTGGCATAGGAGAAGCCGAATTTCCGGGCCAGATGCTGGGCCGTCACCCCGGTGGTGGTGGCCACTCCCAGGAGCCTGGCCCCGCCGACCTTTTGCAAGGCGGGCAGGAGAATATTCTTGGTGAACCTGCCGCCGCCGATGAGGCCCACGCCGCGGTCTCGGCCCTGGGCGGGGGTTTCCCCGGGGGGCGCCAGCCAGACTCTGGCGGCCCTGACTCCGGAGGGGGCGGCTTCCTGGACCTGGGGGTAGCTGAGGACCACCCCGATATAAGGCTCCCGGTTGGCGAGAATCAGATCATAGGCCTGAAGCGCCTCGCTCAGGGGGAACCGGTGGGTAATGAGCTTATCCAGCCGCACCCGGCCCCGGGCTGCCAGGTCCAGGAAGGCGGCCAGATTGCGGCCCTCGGTCCAGCGCACCAGGGACGGGGGATAGTCAAACCCCTTGGCTTCATAAAGTGGGTCCAGGCTGCCGGGCCCCGCGGCTTTGGAGACGGTGAAGCTCAGCTCCTTGGTCCAGAAGGTCTTGCGGGTCAGGCTCAACGCCGCGGTCCCCACCAGCACCAGCCGGGCCCGCTCCCGGGCCACCGATTCGGCCAGGCGCACCGGGGCCGAGTCTTTACTGGCCGCGGTGATGAGCACCGCGTCCGCCCCCAGGCCATGGGTGTGATTGGCCACCCCTTCTTCCACCTCGTGTTCGCCGGGGATCAGGATCGCGTCCGCGCCCAGTTCCCGGGCCAGTTCGCCTTTGCGGCGATCCAGGTCCACCCCGATGACCCGGCAGCCCTGGGCCGCCAGCAACTGGACGCTGAGGAGCCCCAACAACCCCAGGCCGATCACCACCGCGGTCTCTCCCAGGGCCAGTCCGGCCAGGCGCACCCCGTTCAGGGCGATGGCCCCCAACATGACGAAGGCCGCGTCCTCGAAGTCAACGCCTTCCGGGATGGGAACGCAAAGATTCTCGGGCACCCACACCACTTCGGCGTGGGAGGCGAAGCCGGCCCCGGCCGCGGCCACCCGGTCCCCCGGCCGGAAGCCCCGCACCCCGGCCCCCACCTCCAGGACCACCCCGGCGGCGCTATAGCCCAGGGGCACCGGCTCATCCAGGCGGTTCATGGCCTCTTTGAAGACGCTGAGAAAACCCTCTTTTTTGGCTTTGTCCCAGGCCTGGCGCACCAGGTCCGGCCGGGCCCTGGCCTTGCCCACCAGGGATTTCCGCCCCATTTCGATCATCAGCTTTTCCGTGCCCGGGCTGATGAGGGAGGCGACGTTCCGCACCAGCAGGCCGCCGGGCTTGCAGGCCGGTGGCGGCACTTCCTCCAGGGAAATCTTGCCGTCCTTGTAGCTCTGGATGATTTGCTTCATGGTGGCTATCTTGCTTTTTCCGGTAAAATCCGTGCCTGATTGGCAATGGCCAGAAGACTGGCCTCCATTTCCCGCAGGACCTTGGGCAGGGCGAAATGATTCACTGCCGCTTCCCGGCCCTTAAGACCCATGGGATGTAAGTCTTGCCGCTTTTCATATAGGGAGACAATCCCCCGGGCCAGGGCCGCCGGGTCTTCCGGCGGGACCGTCAAGCCGCAGGTAAATTCCCGGATGATATCGGTGGCCGCCCCTTCCTGGGCGGCCAGCAGCACCGGTCGGCCGCAGGCCAGTAGGCCAGGACCTTCTCGGGGACGGTGCCCACCAGGATGGGGCTGGCCTTCAAGGGCGCGAAAAGTGTATCGGCCGCCGAAAAATAAGCAATTACCCGCTCTTTGGGCTGGTGTCCCACAAATTCCACGTTGGTGAGTCCCTCTTCCCGGGCCTGGCCCCTCAGGACGTCCCGCTCCACCCCGCGGCCCACCAGGACCAGGTGAATATCCGGCCTTTCTTTGAGGATGCGGGCCGCGGCCAGAAATACCTCCAGCCCTTGAGCCAGGCCGATGTTGCCCCCATAAAGGACCACGAATTTCCCTTCCCATCCGTGCTGCCGGCGAACCTGAGCCGCCCCCTCCGGGTCGGGCCGAAAGGCCTCGGTGTCGATCCACAGGGGATGGTTCTCAATCTTGCTCCGGCGGCCCCCGTCGGCCACCACTTCGTCAGCCATACGCCGGGAGTACACCAGGATCCGGGCGGCCTGGCGATAGACGGCTCTTTCCAGGGCGCAGGCCAGGCGGTAGGCGCCGCCCTCGGCCATGAATCCCAGGAACAGGGCAACCCGGGGCCACAGGTCGTTGACCCAAAAGACGAAGGGGCAGCGCCAGAGCTTGGCGGCCGCCATGGCCGTCACCCCCAGGGACAGGGGCGGCGAGTACACCAGCATGACATCCGGGCGGGGGCCCGCCAGCATCCCTGCCAGGGCGGTGCCCATGAAGCTGGCGTAATTCCAGAACCGGGGGCGGAAGCGATCCCGCGCCGGCGAGGTATAGGACCAGGTGCGGGTAACTAAGAGTCCGTTTTGGCGCTCCCGCCGGAACCAGGCCCCGTGATACCCGGGATACACCACCCCCTGGGGATAGGACGGCACCTGGCTCACCACCGAGACCCGGTGCCCCCGCCCCACCAGGTAACCGGCCATTTCCGCCATCTTGGCCGCGGCCGAACCGGTTTCCGGGGGAAAATATTGGGACAGCAACAGAATGTGCATCAAACCTGACCCAAGACCTGATCCAAGATGGTGCAAAAACCCTGAACGTAATGTTCTCCGGTGTAATTTGCCAAATACAGGTCCCGGCTTGCCTGGCCCATGGAAAGCCTTAGAGCCGGGTTTGCCTTTAAAAGGCGCAATCGTTGCGCCAATTCGTGGGGTTCGTTGGCCGGAACCACGAATCCATTCGTCCCTTCCCGAACCATACTGGGAATGCTGCCTTTAGGGGTTGAGATCACCGGCAGCCCCGCCGCCAGAGCTTCGATTATAGCCCACGGCTGGCCTTCACATAAAGCCGTGGGAAGTACAAAGATATCGGAATCGAGCAGGAGGCTCCATTTTGCCTGGTCCAGGACTTTTCCCAGAATAAACACCGAATCTTCCAAACGATGTCTTCTGACAAAGCTTGATAGCCGCTGGGCCGTTTCCTCATCCGGGGCCGCCCCGGCCAGGTTAAAGAGAAAATCTCCCCGGCTGCCGGTCTGGTTCAGGATGGCCGCGGCCTCCAAAAAGGTGTCGAACCCCTTTCCGGGGATGAGATTGCTGAGGTAAGTGACCCGCAGCTTGCCGCCACCTTGGCGCCGGGCCGTGGCCTGTCGAATCTCGGCCGCCGTAAAGACCTCGGGGACCCCGTTGGCCAGGACGAAGATCTTTTCAGGAGGAACCAGGCCTTGAAAAATCCAGCGGAGGCTGGGATCTAGCACCATAACCCCGTCTACCAACTTTAAGGCCTGACTGATTATCTGCTTTTCCATTGCAGTTAAATATTTTTCATAATAATTTCTAAAATAGCCGCCGTGCAGATGCAACAAGCACCTGGCTCCCAACAGCCTTGATAATAGCAGGAGACAGATATCTCTCCATAATCCAAGTCTCGTTTGTGAAATATTAAAATAGGTCGCGGCTGATTTATCAATTAAAAGGTTTATTAATGTCTCTAAAATAGCACGAGAATCTCTTATCAAAGTTATGATTGAAAATGTACCACCTAAATTAAGAACGTTCTTACTTAGTCTTACAATCCTTAATTCATATTTATTCCTTACCATTTTATTATCAAGTATAATCTTGTTGGCAATTGCCACGCCATAATGAGGCGGCGGCAAGGCCACGATAGATAATATTCTTGGTTTGTTCATATTCTCAGGACCTTGAATAAATTCTCTGCATAGGTTTCCAGGCCCCAATGGGCAATCAGGCGCCGGGAGGCCTGACCCATGGCCGACAGATCCACCTGGCCGTTTGACATTTGCCCCATCAATCGGGCCAAAGCCTCGATGTCCATGGGATCAAACGTAAAGCCGTTCACCCCATCCCGGACCAGGTCCGGAGCGCAGCCGCAGGCCCGGCTCACCAGCACCGGCAGCCCCGAGGCCATGGCTTCGTTGACTATCAGACCCCAGGTGTCCCCCAGGCTGGGAAAAAGCAGGCAACTGGCCAGGCCATAAAAGATAGGCAATTCATCAACCTGTTTGAACCCGCAAAAATGGACGCGCAGGGGGTCCAATCGGCGGGCTTGCCGCCTTAGTTTCTCCTCCATGGGGCCGGAACCGCATAAAACCAGATGCCAGGCCGGTTTGGAAGAATTTTTCCGGTAGATGGCGTAAGCTTCTAACAGCCGGGGAATATTTTTCTTTTCGTCAAGTCGCCCCACGAAAAGGAAATAGTTATCCGGCAGCCCATGCTCTTTTAGCAACCGGGCGGCATTTTCCCTGGCCCAATCCGCCCGACCGGCAAAATAGCCGTTGTCCACCACGTCACAGCCGACCAAGATATTATCTGCCGGAATGCCTAAAGACTCGGCATACTCCCGACTGGAAGTCCCGCCCACCAAGGCGCCGTCCAACCGGGACATAATCAAGCGTTTTATTCTTTCCTTTTGAGGGCTTCGGGGAAAATCGTCATACTTGCTATCCATCAGGATCACCGCGGTCCGCTTCTTCAGTCGAGCCCAAAGCAGAATGGCAAGGAAGGCCGCGGCGGTCTCTTTGGAAAGTCCCATGGCCACGGCCTGGGGGTTGAGTCTGTTCAAGGCGGACCAGGCGCCCCGCGCCAGTTGCCAGGGTTTTAATCCTGCAATATCCCGGTGCGGGAAGATAGTATATTTTTCCGTACCCGGCCGCGCCGCGGGGCGCCAGGGATGAAGGTGGCGGGAGGCCAGTTCCAGCCCCACGACCTTATAGCCTTGAGCTGTTCCCAACTTCGCCGCCGCCTCCAGCCTGGCCAGATGATAGGGGCCGAAGTTATTATGAACGATGCAGGCACCGTTATTTGGCTGACCGCCAGAAGCCATTACTCAAGGAGCCTCTATAACTATTGGAACCATAATGTTAAAAAATCTGCGTTCTTTGTCAAAAATCAATTTATCCATTTTTTTTGGCACATTAACCTGGGGAATAAATAGGTTTTTTCCTGGCTGCGACAAATAAAGAGGTATGAAATAAGACCGGGCTAAAAAAGCCAAGCTTGTAAAAAATTGGCTCACTACTACCAAATTGAAGTTCTTCTATGTCAAAACCATACCGGTTAAGAAGTTCCCTGATACTTCCAGCACAAAACCATACAACATGATCTGGATTTACTCCGCCATCACGTTTCACAATACACCGCATGAACCTTAAAAAAAACCAAGGATTAGGAGTAGTTATTATTAAACGGCCATCTTCTTTCAAGCATTGTCTGAGGCTAGCGAAAAACCCTTTAAAATCGTGTAGATGTTCCAAAACATCGGCGGCGACTACAACATCAAAAGACTGTTCGGAAATAAAGTCTTGGGCGTCGCCGGATACTGCATTATATCCTCTAGATTTAATATTTTTAATCGCTTCCTCATTATGATCTAAGCCCACGCAACTGTCAGCTGCCGCAACCAGACGGGCGTGGAGCCAATTATCTCTGAGGTAAGCTCCTTCTCCTTCGCCGGCGCAACCAAGGTCCAATACCCTGAGGCCTTTGACATATGGAATAATCCATTCTATCTTCTTGTTCCCTTTGCCAAGCCGAAGTAGCTTTGCATAAAGTTTCATTATCATCATTCCTTAGATCAACTATCTCATCTTTCCCTAAGGCGCCCGGTTCAAAATTTCCAGGGCTTGCCGGGCCAGGCTCCCCCAGGAGTGAGTTCTGGCCAATGCCAACCGTCGAGCTTTGGCCGCGGCCCCCCGGTCATGCAAGGCCTGAGCGATCTGGTCCGCAAATCCGTGGGACCCGTCGGAGACCCAGAGACAATCTGGCTTCGCCTGGAATCCGCCGATCCGGCTGGTGACCACCGGCAAACCCGCGGCCCAATATTCATAAATCTTATAGGGATTGACAAACCGAGTGTAGTTCGTTTCCTTATAGGGAATAATCCCCACGTCCAGGCCTGCCAGCCAGCGGTACACCTCGTTATAGGGCTTCGGACCCAACCAGAAAAAATTGCTGAACCGGCCCAGGGCTTCGATGGCGGCCGCGGCCGAAGGGTCCTTGGGGCCGATGAAGACCACCGACCAGTCCGGGCGGCTCCGGAGCAGGCTCTCCACCAGGGGAAAATCGATCCAGTGCCGCAAATTCCCAACCAGGCCGAGGCGCGGCCGGGGAATCTGCCTGATATCCTCGGGAACCGGGAGCTCCGGCGCCAGGGCCTGGGAGAACAGCTCCACATCCACCCCATGCCCCAGGCAATGGACATTGCGGTGCCTCCTGCGTTTTCTTTGCGCCAGGTCTTCGTTCACGGTAAAAACCGCCTGGCACCTTGCCAGCATTCTCTCTTCGTTTTTAATGCCCCTCAGATTCGGGGCGCCGTTCAAAGTAACGGTATGCTCATCCAGGGGATGGTACACCACGGTGGCAGCAGGAAATAACCCGGCAAAAGGCCAGTGGATGGTGGAAAACAGCCAGGTAATTACCTGCTTTTCCCGGGGAACAAGATTCAGCTGCCGCAGCCGCGTTCTTAGCCAGAGGCATTGCCACCGGTTGACCCCGGGCATCCATGAGCCCACGAAGTCGTTGATAAAATAGAACGGCCGGAAAATTATCAAATTGTCCGTTAGATATCTTAGATTTTTTCCCGGTAACGAAGTCAATAGTCTAGGTTTATTTTTAAGCAACCCTACGATCGGATCCCCCGGCCGGTCAATGCAGATCACTTTATTGGGATATATTTCTTTGGCCGTTGCCTTAATAAATTCCCGGGTCGTAAAATATGGCAAATCCCAATCCGAAGGGAGGTAAAAGATAATGCAAAACTCGTCTTTAATTACTTTCATGGATATTTAACCTTAATTGGGGACAAAAATCCTCAACCGGCTATTTTTTGTTAATAACTTCCTGATAGATAGACAAGACTCTCTTGCCGATCACCTCAAAAGAAAATTCCTCTTGCCACAGCTTGAAGCCGGCCTGCCCCAGTCGCTGACGCAGAGCCGGATGGTCGCAAAGTTCACCCATGGCCGCGGCCAGGCTGGGGACATCATTGGGCGGCACCAGGATGACATTTTCATGGTCTTTTAAGGAAAACAGGGCCTTGGTCCGGCTGGTGGTGATCACCGGCAGGCCGAAGGAGAGGGCGACGGGCAAGCTCGAACGGCCGGTGGTGTTCCGCCGAAAGGGCAAGATGCACAGGTCCGAACACCTCAGGTAATGGGCCACCTGTTCCGGGGCGCAGAAGCCGGTCCAGGTGACGTAGGGCTCCAAGTCCAGTCGGCTGATCAGGCCCGAGAGCTCCTCATAGCGCGGCCGCCCGATCCCGAAGGGATCCCCCCCGATCATGACCACCCTGACATCCCTGGCGCGGCGCCGCTGGATTCGCACCGCCTGAAAGAGGCTCTCGAGGTCCCGGGTCCGGTCCAGGTACCCAAAATGGCAGACATATAAAGCCTCGGGCGCCAAGCCATATTGAGACCGCACGGATTCCCGGCGGCAGTGCTGGCCCAGTTCATTGGGAATGTTGGACCCGGACGGCAGGTAACTGAGCTTTTTCCGGAGATGAGGCAGATAGCGCCGCAGAATCCCGATGACGAAATCATTATCCGAGAGCAGGCGGTCGCTCAGGTGGAGTAAATTCAAGATGGCGAGACGCGATCCCAGGCCCCCGGAGCGGAAGGCAAAGCCATACAGGGTGGTGATGAGAGGCTGGGGGGCGATTAATTTGACCAGCATGGGCGATTGATAGCCGCGGCCCACTGAAGAGCTGGGAAAGATGGTATGAATGACCTCGGGTTGAATCCGGCGGAGCAGGTCCCGCAACTTTTGATAATTCCCCCGGGAGATGCGCCAATCATCCATCACCGGGTAGAGCCGGATAGCGCCGTCAGTGCGCTCCGGGTAGGCCGACGCCACCTGGGAAGTGGTGATCACCGAGACTTCCACCCCCATTTGGGTGAGGGTTTCGGACAGATTCTTCAGGAAACCGGCCCCTCCGTCAGGAATGGGGGGATAGGCGGCATAGAGAAAGGCGACCTTCATGACGCGGGCCTGACCGGTGATGGGACCGGCAGCAACATCGAGCGGCCGCGGTTCTGGTGCCGCATAAACGCTCGGCTTGACCGTCGGGCCGCCCCCGGGGCGGCAGCTCATCCGGGGGGCAATTTTAGACATAGTGCCTCAATTTTCCATTTCGGAAAAAGGCTTGGAGGGGTTGGGGAGCCCGGGCCCTGACATACTCCAAAGCAGGCAACACCCCGCCCATGACCCCCACGGTCAGGGCAAAACCCCGGTCGGAGAAAAAGGACCCCGCCACCGACGCAGCCAGGGCCGAGACCAGATAAATCACCAGACCCAACCCGAAGGCTTTGGCAAAGAAAGTGTTGCCGGTTCGGACCACCTTGAAGGCCTGCCGCAGTATTGCCAGGAAGAACCAGGCAAAGACCGCAGCGCCCAGCAGCCCGAATTTCATCAGGGTCTCGAGATAACCGTTGTGGTACCTGAACCTGACCTGGAACCGGTCCATTTTGCGGTCCACGTCCACAAAGGTCAAACTATGACCCAATCCTATCCCGGTAAAGGGATTTCGCTGAAACGCCTCAAACAAAGCCTGGCTTTCAATCAGACGCCCCTGGACCGAGCGATCTTCCAGAAGATTGTCTTCGGACAAGAGGGTGGAGTATCGTTCCCTGGTCCTGTCGGAAAGGGGCAAGGTTACCAAACCAGACAGGTCCGCCAGCACTGCCCCGGCCGCGAGAGCCAAAAAGCACAGGGCCAAATGTCTGGCCGGGTTATGACGGGCGATTCTCTTGGTCACGAAGAAGGCGGTTACCCCGCTCAACAGGAAGGTCAGCAGCATGTGCCTGAACCCGGAGAACAGCGATAGAGCCGCTCTTAAGCTAAGCAATCCCCAGGCCATCATTTTCCAGGCAAAGCCGGGAAAGGATAAGGCCACCACCCAAAGGGCCCCCTGGACCGGCCCCCAGTACGGGGCCGCATATTGAAAAACCATCATTTCCGGCGAGAGTTCCAGGCCCTGTTTCAGACCGATCCACCCGACATCGGTTAGAATGGAACTGGGCAACCCAAGGAGCGCCAGGCATAGGAGCAATCTCTTGGCCTTGTGAGGCGTCTGCGCCAGATCCAATAGAGGCAGAACCGCCAGGTAACCCACGTACTGACTCAAGTCTCGGATGATATTGTCGATAGACGCATCATAAAGGAAGCCTACGGGTATGGCGATGACCAACAGAGCTCCCAAGGCGATCGACGGGGCGGCGACAGGATACGATAATAATGGCCTGAACTCACTCCTGGCGGTGGCCCTGGTCAAAGCCCATACTACAAACCAGGTTGCAAATGACAGGCCATAAATTATCTTGGTCAAACTGTATCCGGCGCCTTCCGAAAAAGTTGTAATAAATAATGGTTGCAGCAATAAAATAATAAATGTTCCCCAATAAAGATTAACTGATATCAGGATCAACAGCATGACACTGAATAAAATATAAAATAAACTAATATCGTCCTGAAACATTCTATTTATCCTGATGTAACAATGTTTCCTTAACGGATTAGTGTTTCATTCTCGAATATGCCGTCAATATACAACTGCGCCCCACTCTTACCTTTAGCGACGTCGACGATGCCGCTTAACCGGAAACCCAACTCCCGCATCTGTCGGTAGATATCATCGAAAACGGGACTGCCTTCATAGAGGGGTCGGAAACTGATTTCCAGCAGGCAATATCCGGCCTGCCGGATGGTATGCCCGCCGCCTGCCAGCACCTTATCTTCAAAACCCTGGACATCGATCTTCACGAAATAGGGAGCCGGCAACTTTTTTTCTTGCACGTAATCGTCCAGCCTGACCATGGGAACTAACTCTTCATGGTAGGCAAAACTTCCGGAAAACTCTTGCCAGTGGAGGTCTGCCATGGTCAGAAAAGAACTGGCGTCAAGGGCGTTATCCATGACCTTGATGGGCCTGATGCAGTTGCCGTCTCCCAAGGCCACCTGGTGACATCTGACCTGGGCATAAGGCGCCATATTGGCCTGTAACCGGCGGAACTGTCCGGGAATGGGTTCAAAGGCATGCACCGCGGCGACGGAGGGCATTTTGGCCAGACAGCCGCTGACCACGCCGGTGCTGGCCCCGATATCATAAACCACCATCCCCGGCTCTTGGAAAAGGTGCCCAATCTTGAGGAAAAATCTCTTTTCCTGAAAAGTCAAAGGGGCACGGAAACGTTGCCGGGATTCCCGCACCTTCCAGCAGGTATACGCCCTTTCGTGGCAAAGATGCATGGCCAAGGCAAGTCTTCTAAAAAAATAAGAAAGTTTCATGGACCCGCCTTACAAACAATGCAGTTGTATAATGGACGAGTTGTTGGAATTACAGATAATTAACATAATACCGCCATGCTTGTTTTCCATGAATACTATCGTTATTTTTGACATACTATTAAGCTTCGCCCCCAATAACCAAAGCAATCAGAAAGATTATTTACTTAACCAGACCGTTATTTCTTCTTAAAAATCACAATTATATGGTCTTTAAAATTCCTT
>JBGPBR010000005.1:0-18015 GCA_041481325.1 Desulfobaccia bacterium | reverse complement strand
CTGCACCAGCTGGAAGGTGCGGGCCAGGCCCCGCCGGGCGATGACGTGGGCCGGGAGGCCTTGGATCTCCTCCCCTTGAAAGATGATGCGGCCCTGCTGGGGGGCCAGGAAGCCGCTCATTAGATGGAACAGGGTGGTCTTGCCCGCGCCGTTGGGGCCGATGATCGCCTTGACTGCGGCCTGCGGCACCCCCAGGGTTACGGCCTGCACCGCCTTGAGGCCGCCGAAGGCCAGGCTGACCCCATGCAGTTCGAGCAACGCTTTGTGGTTATCGGGAAGCATGATTATAAAAGATTTGCCACAGAGGCACAGAGGACCCAGAGCAATACCATGGGAAATAATAATTGCACCTGGAAGGCACAATTTTTATTCTCGGTCCTCTCCGGGTTCTGCGGTTAAACAATACTCCCCCCTTGGCGCTTGAAGCGGCGGAACTCCCAGAGGTCCAGGATGCCCCGCACCAGGCCCCGGGGCAGGAAGATCATCACCACCATGAGGATGGCGCCGAAGATGACCACCTCGAAGTCGTGGAACGCGGTGAGCAGTTCGGGCAGCACCGTGAGCACCGCGGCCCCCAGGAGCGAGCCCCAGATGCTGGCCATGCCGCCCAGCACCACCATGGTCACCAGCTTGATGGAAAACATGAATCCGAAAGACGACGGCGCAATGAAGTTCAGGGTGTGGGCGTAAAAACTCCCGGCCAGCGAGGCGTACAGGGCGCTCCAGATAAAGATCTTGAGCTTCATGAGGGCGGTGTCCACCCCCAGGGACTGGGCCGCGGGTTCACTGTCGTGCAGGGCCCGGATGGCCCGGCCGGAGCGGGACTCCATCAGGTTGGCGCTCAAGGCCAGGATCAGGCCCACGGCAGTCCAGATCAGGAGGTACAGGCGCCCCGGAGTGTTCAGGGCCACCCCGGCGACGCTCAGGGACGGGATGCCCGACAGCCCTGAGGGCCCCCCGGTTAGGGCGCTGGCCTCGTTGAAGATTATGTAAACGATGATGCCGAAGCCCAGGGTGGCCATGGCCAGGTAGTAACCCCGGAGCTTCAGGGCCGGGATGCCGATGAGGAAGGCGGCGGCGCCTGAAATGACGAGCCCCGCGGCCAGGGCCAGCCAGGGGTTGACCCCGTAGGTGGCGGTGAGAATCCCGGAGGTATAGGCCCCCAGGCCGAAGAAGGCGGCGTGGCCCAGGGAGATCTGGCCCGCGTAGCCCAGGAGCAGGTTGAGGCCCACCACCAACAGGGTATAGATGCCGATGAAGTTTAGGAGGGTGTAGTAGTAGGCGTTGTCCAAAAACCCGCCGATCCCCAGGACGGCGGCCGCGAACAGCACCCAGCGGTTGAGCAGGCGGGCCGGCGTCACTTCCGCCCTCCCACCACCCCCTGGGGGCGCACGAAGAGGACGAGGAGCAGCAGCAGGAAGGCCACCGCGTCCCGGTAGCCCGAAGAGATCAGCCCGGAGGCCAGGGCTTCGGCCACTCCCAGGATCAGGCCCCCCAGGACCCCGCCCAGGAGGCTGCCCAGGCCGCCGATAATGGCCGCGGAAAACCCCTTGAGCCCCAGCATGGTGCCCATGTCATAGACCCCCAGGGTCAGGGGGGCGATGAGAATCCCGGCGCCGGCTCCCAGGGCGGCGCTGAGCCCGAAGGAGAGCTGCACCATGCGCCCGGCGGCGATGCCCACCAGGCGGGCCGCCCGGGGGTTGTAAGCGCAGGCCCGCATGGCCTTGCCCACCAGGGTCAGGCGGAAGAAGGCCTCCAGCGCCGCCACCAGGACCACGGTGAGGCCGATGACCCAGAGATTTTGCGGCAGGATGGTGGCCGTCCCCAGGTGGAAGGGGACGTCGCCGGAAAAAGGCGGCAGGGGGTAGGCCTCTTTGCCCCACAGCAGCATGGCCGCGCCCTTGATGAGGACCGCGGCCCCCACCGTAATGATGATGAGGGTGATGGGCGACGGGTCCCGCACCGGGCGCAGCGCCAGCCGCTCCAGCACCAACCCCACCAGGACCACCACCGCGACCCCGCCCACAAAGGCAATGGGGAGCGACGGCACCAGGTGATAGAGGCTGATGGCGCACATGGCCCCCAGCATCACCATCTCACCCTGGGCGAAGTTGATGATGGTGGTGGTGTTGTAAATGATCCCGAACCCCAGGGCAATGAGCGCATAGATGGCGCCGCTGGTCAGGCCGGAGATGAGGTACTGGGTTAGCGGCGCGAAGCTCTCCATGGATTTAGCTATCAGCTTTCAGCAATAGACTTGGCCCGGGTAACCGGATGGGGGTGGCACCAAGCGCCGAGGGCGGCTGTCCTCCATATCCCCGGGAAACGGTTGGCTCACTCCAAAACCATGAAAATGGCCGTGGTCAGGGCGGGTTTTAAACCCGCCCTGACCGCCCCGGCGAGACCCCGGTACCAGCAATTATCAAAAGTTTTCAGAACCGCGGGCTCAACTTTACTCTTTCAGCCTTTCTTTCGCCTCGGCAGATCCATTGGCGGCCGCTTTTTCCCACCACGACTTTGCCTGGGCCGGGTCTTTGCTTACCCCAATGCCTTCGGCATACATGACCCCCAGACTATATTGGGCTGCGGCATCCCCCCCGGCCGCGGCTTTCTCAAACCATGATTTGGCCTGGAGGAGATCCGGTTCCACCCCATCGCCGGTGGCATACAGGCGGCCCAAATCGAACTGGGCCTTGACGTCTCCCTGGGCTGCGGCTTTCTCAAACCATGATTTGGCCTGGGCGAAGTCCTGAGTCCCACCCACCCCGTCGGCATACATGCGGCCTAAGTAATACTGGGCCTTAACGAACCCCTGGGCCGCGGCTTTTTCCCACCAGGATCTGGTCATGGCGAAGTCTTTAGCGCCGCCCTGCCCTTCGGCATACATGTATCCAAGGGTGTACTGGGCCTTAGGGGATCCCTGGGCCGCCGCTTTCTCCATCCAGGCTTTGGCCTGGACGAAGTCTTGGGGTACCCCCTCTCCCTTGGCATACAAGACCCCAAGACTGAACTGCGCCTCAATGTGTCCTTGGGCGGCCGCTTTTTCCCACCACGACCTGGCCTGGGACCAGTCTTGCTTGACATCTTGACCCTTGGAATACTTGACCCCAAGCAGGTATTGGGCCGCAGCGTCTCCCGGCCCTGCTTTGTCTTTGCCTTCCTCAGGAGCTTGACTACAGGCAAAGACGGCAAAAAATACTAATAGCCACAGAAGAGGATAGGGTGTTTTCATTTTATTCCCCGCGTTTCCCGAAGTTTGTAAGGCTTCATGTCGCCAGTTAAGATCAGATTGCCTAACCCTCCTCCCGGTAGGACCCGAGATGAAATGGCAATGCAAAACTCACTTGAAAACCTGGTGGACCTGGTGGCACCGGCTTCCGACCGGTGCCCCGGTGCCGCCATTAATTCAACTTCAATCTTTAAGTCTTTCTTTGGCCTCGGCATATCCCTGGGCGGCGGCTTTTTCCCACCATGACTTTGCCTGGGCCGGGTCTTTACTTACCCCCAAACCTTCGGCATACATGAGGCCGAGACTGTACTGGGCTGCGGCATTCCCCCGGGCCGCCGCTTGTTCAAACCACGATTTAGCCTGGATGAGGTCCTGGCCTACCCCTTCGCCTTTGACATACAATCGCCCAAGAGCGAACTGGGCCTTGGCGTCTCCCTGTGCTGCCGCTTTTTCCCACCATGATTTGGCTTGGGCAAGGTCCTGATTTCCGCCCATCCCTTCGGCATACAGGCGTCCGAGAGCATATTGGGCCTGAACGTTCCCCTGCGGCGCCGCTCTTTCCCACCATGATCTGGCCATTACAAAGTCTGGTGATACGCCCTGCCCTTCGGCATATATGTATCCGAGAGTATACTGGGCCCTGGCGTATCCCTGGTTCGCCGCTTTTTCAAACCATGATTTGGCCTCTAGGTAGTCCTGGTTTACACCCTCACCCCTGGCATACATGAAACCAAGACTGAACTGGGCCTCAGCGTGCCCTTGCGCCGCCGCTTTTTCCCACCATGACCTGGCCAGGGACCAGTCTTGCCCTACACCCTGCCCTTTGGCATACTTGACCCCAAGTCTGTACTGGGCCGGCGCGTCACCCCCCGGCCCAGCTTTTTCCTTGGTTTCATCAGGAGCTTGAGTACAGGCAAAGTTGGTAAAAACGGCAAAACATAATAATGAACCCAGAAGAAACCAGCGTTTTTTCATTTTGTTCACCGCGTTTCCGGGAGTTTCTCAAGCTCCGTGTCGTCTTTTCAGATCAAATTATCCGTCTCTCCTGGGGCGATCAAGGTGCGGTTAATTTCAATACTGCCGGGATTAGGCGACGGTTTCTAGCCGGGAGCTCTTGGCCCAGGGTGGCAGTGGCCACTTACCGGCTGCCAAGTAAATTAGATGGGCAGGCACGGAGGCCTGCCCATCCGGTTACTAAGTTGAAGCCGCCCCCGGAGCTGGTTGGGTTCGGCATATCCGTGCTAAAAGGATAACCGTTAACCGAAAACAACAAACCGTCACTTAGTCCAGCAGATTAAACTCGCCTTTGTCGATTTTCACCATCACGAAGGCCGCGGGGCTGAGGCCGTTGTGGTCCTCGGGGCTCATGTTGAAGATGCCGCTGACCCCCACGAAATTCTTGATGTTCTCCAACTCGTTGCGAATCTTGGCGGGGTCGCTGCCCGCCTTGTCCATGGCCAGGATCAGCATCCGCAAGGCGTCATAGGCATAGCCGCCGAAGCTGGATTCCGGGGCCTTGAACTTGGCATGGTATTTTTCGGCGTATTCCCGGCACACCGCCTTCTGGGGATCGGTATCGGGAAGCTGCTTGTAGACCACCAATTTTCCCGCGGGCATGATAATCCCATCCGCGGCATCCCCGGCCAGCTCGATGAACTTTTTGGAGGCAGCGCCGTGGCTCTGGGCCAGGGGGATGGTCATGCCCAGCTGCTTCATGTTTTTGGCCACCAGGGCCGGGGCCGGGCCGGTGCCCCAGCAGATCACCACCTGGGCCTCGGTGCCCCGGATCTTGGTGAGCTGCGGGGTCATGTCCGTGTCCTTTTCCCCGAAGACCTCCTGGCCCACCACCTGGATACCGTACTGGGCCGCCTGGCCGAGCAGTTGCTCCTTGCCCGCCACCCCGAAGCCCGTGGACACGGTGAGGATGGCCACTTTTTTCAGGCCCTGCTTTTGCAGGTACTGATAGATGCGGGCCACGGCCATCTGGTCCGTCTGGGCCGTTTTGAAGACCCAGAACCGGTCCTTGGCCGGAGCGGTTATGACCGCCCCGGCGGCGCAGGAGACCAGGGGCAGCTTGGCCTTCTGGGTGATTTCCAGCACCGCCATGGAAGTGTGGGTCAGGCTGGGGCCGATGATGGTTACGGCCTTGTCCTTTTGCAGGTGTTTCTCGGCGCTGAGGCGGGCCTTGGTGACGTCGCCTTCGTCGTCATAAATGACCAGCTTCAAGGGGCGACCCTTGACGCCACCCTTGGCGTTGGCCTCCTCAGCAACCATCTCCATGGAGTTGCGCTCCGGCTCCCCCAGGTAGGAGGCGGGCCCGGTGATGGAAAAGATGCCCCCCACCACATAAGGCTCAGACTTGGCTCCGGGGCCGCAACCCACCCACGCGAGGACCAGGCCTCCCAACGCCAGTATCAGGCCTACCACGATTGCCTTGTTTCTCATAGTTCTTCCCTCCCCGGGTTTAGAGTCGGTAGACTTCTTCTCCCTTGTAGATGTAAATGCCTTCCTTTTGCAGCAGTTCGATGGCCTGATCCAGGTTATCGAAGCGGAAGATGATGACCGCGTTTTTGCCGCTGTGCTGCACGAAGGCGTACATGTACTCCACGTTGACGCCGGCCCGGGCCAAGATCTGCAGGACAAACCCCAGGCCGCCGGGCCGGTCCGGCACCTCCACCGCCACCACCTCCGTCTTGCCCACGGTGAAGCCCTTTTCCTTCAAAATCTCCCTGGCCTGGTCGTATTTATCCACAATCAGGCGCAGGATGCCGAAGTCGGTGGTGTCGGCCAGGGACAGGGCCCGGATGTTGATGCCCGCCTCCCCCAGCACCCGGGTGACTTCGGCCAGCCGGCCCGCTTTATTTTCCAGGAATACCGAAATTTGCTCGACTTTCATGGGTCCATCCTCATAATTCCATCAATCAAGTTCCCAACTGCCGCTTGTCGATGACCCGCTTGGCCTTGCCTTCGCTGCGGGGGATGCTCCTGGGCTCCACCAGCTTCACTTTGACGGACACGGTAAAGTAGTCCTTGATCTGCTTCTGGATATTCTTGGCCAGGGCCTCGAGCTTTTTGACTTCGTCGGAGAAGGCCGCTTCGTCCACTTCCACCTGGACCTCCAGGGTGTCCAACTGGCCGTCCCGGTCCACGATGAGCTGGTAATGGGGCGCCACCCCGGGGGTCTCCATGAGCACCGCCTCGATCTGGGACGGGAAGACGTTCACCCCCCGGATAATGAGCATGTCGTCGCTGCGGCCCCGCAGCCGGTGCATCCGCGCCAGGGAGCGGCCGCAGCGGCAAGGGGCGTAATTCAAGGCAGTGACGTCCCGGGTGCGGTAGCGCAAGAGCGGCATGGCTTCCTTGGTGAGGGTGGTGATCACCAACTCGCCCATCTCGCCGGGAGGCAGGGGCGTAAGGTCAGCCGGGTTGATGATTTCCGGCAGGAAGTGGTCCTCGAACAGGTGGAGACCGGACTTGGCTTCGATACACTCCACGCTGACCCCGGGGCCGATAATCTCCGAGAGCCCGTAGATGTCCACCGCGTCCAGGTTCAGCCGCTTTTCGATCTCGTCCCGCATGCCCTCGGTCCAGGGTTCCGCCCCGAAGATCCCCACCCTGAGCTTCAATTGACGGAAATCGGCGCCCACTTCCTGGCCCACCTCCGCCAGGTACAGGGCGAAGGAGGGGGTGCAGACGATGACCGTGGGACCGAAATCCTGGAGCAGCATAATCTGCCGCCGGGTCTGGCCGCCGGACACGGGAATTACCGCGGCCCCCAGCCGTTCGGCCCCGTAGTGGAACCCCAACCCGCCGGTGAACAGCCCGTAGCCATAGGCGTTGTGAACGATGTCCCCCCGATGGGTGCCGGCCGCGGCCAGGGTCCGGGCCATGAGCTCCGACCAGGTCTCCAGGTCCCGCTGCGTATAGGCCACCGGGGTGGACTTGCCGGTGGTGCCCGAAGAGGCGTGAATCCGCACGACCTGGTCCATGGGGGCGGCGAACATGCCGAAAGGATAGTTGTCCCGCAAATCCTGCTTGGTGGTAAACGGCAGCAGACTCAAATCGGCCAGGGTCCGGATGTGCTCCGGTTTGACCCCCATTTCGTCCATGCGCCGGTGGTAGAAAGGCACCAGGTGGTAGACCCGCTCCACCACCGCTTGCAGGCGCTTGAGCTGCAGAGCCTCCAGGTCCTCCCGGGGCATGGTTTCATGTTTAACGTCACGGATCATGGAACCCTCAAAACCTCCATTTTAGACATTTCGGCAACATATCACAGATATGGTTTGAGGGTCAAATGAGAATATGGCGAACCATGGTCGGGGGCCGGGAAGCGTCATAAAAAGCCAGGACCAGGCCCCCGGCCGCCCCTCAGGGGAATTTTTCATCCTCGTTCCCCTGACGCCACTGTCCGGCCAGCCGCAGCAACTGGCCGCCGCTGGTGCGAGCCGCGACCCTGAGAATCCTGGCGGTTTGCAGGGCGGCGATGATTTTCCGGCGCTGCCGGTCGGGCCAACCCTGCCATTGGTTCTCCCAAAAGGCTTCCCCCCCGGTGGCGATCAGCCAGTCCGCCGCCTGCACCGCCAGGGGCCGGGGCAGGTCCCCCAAGGTTTCCCCCATCTGTCGGCGCAAGGCCGCGGCCCGGACCCGGAGAAAACGGTCGGCCAGGCAGTAGCGCACCGCCGCGGAACGTTCGCCGTTGTGGCACAGCAGCCCCGCGGCCTGCAATTTTTGCAGATATTCCCAGGCGGTTTTGCGGTCGATGCCGAAGTAGGACTCAAAATCCTTGATGCGGAACATCCCGCCCCGGGTGCGGCGCAAAAAGTCCGGCAGCAGCGCCGGGGAAACCTTGCGGTGGGGCCGACTGGGCAGCATCTCCCGGGCCGGCCCGGAGAGCCAGGCCTCGAGGACCTCCTCCCGCAGCGGACTGCGGCAGGAAGCCGGGTGGGCCTCAGGCCGGGAGCAGTCCCAGCCCTGGTCCCGGCCGCCCCCGGCCCCAGCCGGCGCCAGGAGCGGATAATAGTGGGGGAACCAGGAGTCCAGATTGTGGATGAGGGCGCGGAAATGGTCCAGGGTGACCCGCCCGGCCAGGCGGGTCGCCAGGCGGTGCTGCAGGCGGGCCTTGACCGCCCGGCCCTGTGATTGGTGGTGGTCCGGAGATTCGGTCCCGTCCAGGATCACCTCCAACAGCAGGCCGGCCACCAGGGCCCGGTCCAGGTTCTCCTGGTCCGTCCCCGGCCAGCTCCTGGCCCCCTCCCAGACTCCCGTGGTCAGCCTGTGTCCTTGCATCACTCTCCGCCGGCCTTCATGAGACTTCAGGGCCGCCCACTGACTGGTAGAGCAAGATTGCTGCCAGGAAGGCTTACCGTACAAATGTATTAAATTACTAAGAAATATCGCCTATATTTGAACTAAGTTACGTAACTGTCCCGTGGCCTGTCCCAAGACCGGGCCGCCTCAGTCCCAGGGCTGGCCGCGGTAAAGGACCATCGGGCCGGCGGGACCGCGGCCTTAGCCGGCCAGGGCCACGATGATGGCCCGGCAGAAAGCCGGCAGGTCGCGGGGCTGCCGGGAGGCGATGAGGTTGCCGTCCACCACCACCTCCGCCTCCCGGTACTTGGCCCCGGCATGGATCAGGTCGTCTTTAATGGAGAAGAAGCAAGTGACGTCTTTCCCCCGCCCCACGTCGGCGGAGGCCAGCATCCAGCCGGCGTGGAGCTGGCGGCCACCACCTTGTTCTTCCGGGCCGCTTCCCGGACCAGGGCCACCATGGCCGGGTGCCGGCGCCTGTGGTCCGGGGCGTAACCGCCGGGGATGATCACCGCGTCGAACTGTTCGGCCTACACTTCCTGGGGGCTATGGCACCAAAAAGTCCGCTTCCCGGGGGGCGTCAAGGGGCAGCCGCCGGGGAAGCTCCAATAGGGCCGCTGCCGGGTGAACGGCAGGGCCAGCAGGGGGAAGAAGCGGTTGTCCCGGGGCTGCAAATAGCCGGGGACCCCGATGATGAGGTCCCGCTGGGGCACGTTGAGGCGGAGACTGCGGTTGAGCCGGTCCCAGAGGCTGAAGACCACGGAGTAGTTGGAGTAGGCCTCCCGGGCCACCACCGAGTGGTGCACCCCGTGCATGCGGGGGGTGACGAAGACCCGGTTCAGGCGGCGCTCCCAGGCTATGGGGATTTTGACGTTGCTGTGGTGGAACATGGTGGCGCAGTTGAACCCCAACTCGTAGACCACGTACGTCAAGGGCGCCACCCCCAGCAAGCCCACCTGCAGGAACCGGAAGCCGGTGGAGTAAGCGATTTCCACCCAATGGAACCGGAAGGAGGTGGAAACGTCCAGGTCCGGGTCCAGGTGATGCACGTTGTGGAACCGCCACAACCACGGGCGGGTGTGGTTGAGGCGGTGCCAGTAATAAAAGGTGAGGTCTATGAGGAGGAACCCCGCGGCCAGCTTCACCCAGAAGGGTAGGGGCACCAGGTTCAGGAGGCCGAGGCCCCGGCCCTGGCGCCAGGCCGTCATCCCCAGGGCTACGGGCCGGACGGTAAGAAATCCCGTGACGAAGGCCAGGGCCGTGAGCGCTAGGTTGAGGGTCCAGCATCGGCGGCGGGACCGCTTGGGGCGCCGCAGGGGCCGCACGGCCTCCAGTACGGCCAGCAGGAGGAAGAGCCCGAGACCGATTATGGCGTTGACAGAAAGGTTGCTGGTTATGGCTGCGGGGCCGTCGCTCTCATTCAGTTCAAATATGACCCTTCATTGGGATGATATTTATGTGGCGTAACAAGCACCCTATGACTTTCCCCTTTTTCCGCTTCTCAATCCTTGGCCGCCACCTTTTCCCAAAAGGACCAGGATTTCAAATCCCGCCCCAGGTGGTAGCGGACAAAGGCCCTGAACACGGCCAGGCTCTGGCGGCGCTGCAGGGCCGGGAACCTCAGGCGGCAGAGCTTGCTTAGGGGCAAGTCCCGGGCCAGGCGCAGGAGCTTCAAGGCTCCCAGGCTCAAAGGGAGGAGCGGCCCGGCGGCGCCTTTGCAGGCTTCGCAGAGCACCCCGCCCCGGGGGATGCTGAAATAAAGGGGGGGCTGCGGCTCCCGGTCGCACTTGAGGCAGAGATGCAGCCGGGGCCCATAGCCCCCCAGGCTCAGGAGGCGCAGCAGGAAGGTCGGCAGGATGGACTCCGGCGGGTAGCCTGCCTCCAACCGCCCCAGGGCCTCTTCCAGAGCCGCGAAGATCTCCCCGTAGGCCTCGGGCGGACCGGCCAGTTCGCCAGCCAGTTCGGCCAGGACCGCGGCGGCGCCCAGGCGCGGCAGGTCCCGGCGCAGGGAGGGGTGCGACCTGACCAGCTCGCCTTTTTGCAGGAACTCCAACTCCCCCCGCTTGGGGGACAGGAAGAAATTCACCCGACTTAGCGGTTCCAGGCAATGGGCGAAGCGGCGCCGGCTCTTTTTGGCGTGCTTGGCCATGCCGGTGAGGCGGCCCGATGCCGGGGTGAGAAAGGTAACCACCAGGTCGGCCTCGCCGTAATCTTTAACCGTCAGGATAATGGCTGGGGTCTGCCGGTCGGCCATCTGCCCGTAGTCCTTAAGTTAATGCTCTGGCAAGGCGTCAATGGCCGCGGCCAGGTCCCGGGAGAGGGATTCGCAGGCGGCCGCCACCTCGGGAAAATCCTCGAACCGCCGGAACAACTCCGGCGTCACCTTGAACCGGGCAAACTCCTCGGGGCTCATCATCATGGCTGGAGCCCCGTACTGGCAGGTGTCCCCGAAACCGCAGACGAAGCAGGGAGGGGTGACGCTGTTGAAATAGACCGACCCCACCATGCGGTAGTAGAAGTATTTTTCCAGGAACTCAATAATCTCCTGAATGCCTTTTTCCGCGTCCATGGCGCCGACGCACACCCCCGCGGCCAGCTTGCCCATGGTCCGGGGCAGGCGGTGGCGCAAGGGGTAGAGCCGCTCCAGAAAAGTGTGGGTGAGGGCGTTGAGACGTCCGAAATAGATGGCGCCGCCTACAATGAGGGCATCCGCGGCCACAATCCGGTCGTACAGAGGCGCCATGTCGTCGGACTGGACGCAGACGTTGGTGGGGGCGCAGGCCACGCAACCCATGCAAGGCCCGATGGTGAGCTTGGATAAATGGACCATCTCATAAGGTTTACCGGTGCCCCGGGCGATCTTCTCCAGCATGCGGTGAAGGTTGCCCTGGGGCTGGGGGCTGCCGTTCACTACCAGGATCATGACTGCTCCTTGGGTTTAAGCCTGTCCTTACAGGCGTACACCT
Organism: Desulfobaccia bacterium; assembly: GCA_041481325.1. Taxonomy (GTDB): domain Bacteria; phylum Desulfobacterota; class Desulfobaccia; order Desulfobaccales; family 0-14-0-80-60-11; genus DASWLF01. The sequence continues at coordinate 6,513 of JBGPBR010000005.1, read as the reverse complement.
CATTCAAGCCGGTACTTCTCCCGCAAGCGCTGGGAAATCTCCCGGAGCCAGGCATAGGCGGCGGCCACCGTCTTTTCCCGGTCCGGGTTGATGAGGCAGCAGGTGGCCGGCGCCAGCAGGCTCTGGGCCAACAGCCGGTCCCGGTCGATACCCGCGGCCGTCAGGGTGGGCCACAGGGACTCCAGGTAGGCCATGAGGTGGTCCTGGCTCTCCCGGTCGAAGGACTCGAAACCGGTGGGGATGAGCCCCCAGGCCAGGACCCCGCCCCGGTCCAGAAACCGGCGGATGGCCTTGCCGTAATGCTGGAAGACCTCGCCGTTGCTGTAGATGTCCAGGGACAAAATGTCCAGGTCCCGGTTCAGGAGAAACTCCCAGTCGGGGTTGCCGCACAGGTGGATGCCCCGGGGCCGGTCGATCTGGGCCAGGAAGCGGTCCAGGTCTTCCTTGGCCCGGCTGTCGGGGTAGCCGGACAGGGAGCTGAAAATAAATTGCAGGCCCGGCTCATCCAGAAACATGAAGGCCCGGGGGTGTTTCTCCTTGAGGCGGGTGAGCTGGGCCTGGGCCCGCCGGGCCATGAAGTCCAGCAGGATGGGCCGCACCTGGTCGTTGAAGATAATCGGGCGGTCCCCTTCGTCCAGGATCTTCAGACCGAAACTGACGGGGCCTTCCAACTGCCCCCGGATGGCGATATAGCCGCTCAGGTCGAGTTCCAGAAAGCGGTGGTAGACCGCGGAGTAGGGGGGGGAGATGTCAAAATAGGCCAACTCGTCCCAGTGCTCCAACATTTCGGGCAATTCCTGATAAAACTTCTCGGTGTCGAAGCGGATGCTGCTGGTTTCTGGGAACAGCCGGATGCCGGGAAAATGCTCGGCTGCCTGGGCGTACATGTCTTCGAAAAAACTCAGATGGGGCAACTGGGGCCAGAACGGGATGTCCAGGGACAGGGCCAGCTTGAGCGCCGGTTCCGCCCGGTCATGGGGCAGGATGGCCATGGCGGTGGTGTGCAGATTTCCCGGGATCAAGGGTTCCATTGGGTATTCCTAGTATAACTTATCCATCGGGGCTCTGGCAAAATGAGACTTTGGCAAGAGGCTCCATCGAATAGGTATTTTTCCCATCATAAAATTAGGCACTTTTACCGATATGTTTATAAACGTAGGGTGGATAAAGTTAAGCGAACTTGGCAGCCCCCCGGCCCATACCGAAGACGGGGTCCAACCTCGCCTGTCGGCAGGGCCATGAGTATCTAGCTATGCGCTCGGTTGAGGCAGGAAAATATGCCGTCTTCCTGGTCGACGATCACCCGCTCATCCGCCGGGGGATCAGGAAGATCATCGAGGGCAGCCCGGAACTGGAAGTGGTGGGGGAAGCCGGGGACGGCCAGGAATTCCTGGATTTCCTTAACCACCGCCCCACCCCCAACCTGGCGATCATGGACCTGTCCATGCCCAGGATGGGGGGGATTGAGGCTACCTACAAGGCCAAAGCCAGTCATCCCCAGATCAAGATCCTCATCCTGACCATGTACGAGACCGGGGAGTATGTGGAGCTGGCCTTGGCAGCCGGGGCCGAAGGCTACCTCCTCAAAGAAGAGGTGGGCAGCGAGCTCCTGGCCGCCATCGCCACCCTGCGCCGGGGCGGCAAGTTTATCTCCCAAACCCTCTGGCCCCGTTAAGGCCGCCGGGGCTCAGTCGCGACCGTAACGGCCGCAACCCGGCAGGGCCTTCCCCCTGCGCCCTCGGGCCACCTAGAACTCATGACCATGCAGCGGCGCCGCCCCCGGCGGCGCAATACCCGGACACCCGAGGCCGGGGGGCCCCAATTTCCCCCCCCGGTCCCACATCTTGCCGGGGCCGGGTAGCTGCTGGGCCGTGCCCACCCTCCAGTTGCATCTCCGTTTTCAAAACTCGAAACTCGAAACTTTTCGTAACCGCGGTTGCGGGCCTGACTCAATCCCTGGCCCTCGTCCCTAAGATCTCCCTGAGAAACTCCTGCATACATTTCCAGGAGCGCCTGGCGGCCCGGGCATCGTAAGCCACGCCGCCGGCCCGGTTGTCGCCTGCGGCGGGATTGGTGAAGCTGTGCACCGCGCCCCCGAAAAAGACCAGCTGCCAGTCGGCCTGGGCCTGACGCATGGCGGCCTGCCAGGCCGCCAGGTCAGCCGCGGGGACGTGGGGGTCGTCGGCCCCGTGGAGCACCAGGATGGCCGCCTTGAGCTGTTTCAGATCCTCGGGGGCCGGCCGCGGCAAGCCGCCGTGGAAACTGACCACCCCGGCCAGATCGGCGCCGGAGTACGCCAGCTCCAGGACCGTGGTGCCGCCGAAGCAGAAGCCGATGGCCGCCAGCCGCCGGGGGTCAACCAGCGGGTTTGCCGCCAGCGCCTGTAAGGCCGCCCGGGCCCGGGACCGCAGCCGCGCCGGGTCGCCCCTTAACTCTGTCGACCACCTGGCGGCTTCCTCCGGATTGCGGGTGGTGGCCCCCTGGCCGTACATGTCCCCGGCCAAAGCCACGTATCCCAGGCCCGCCAGCTGCTCGGCCCGCTGCCGGGCGAAATCGTTGAGTCCCCACCACTCGTGGACCACCAGGACCCCGGGGCGCCTGGCCCGGGCCGCGTCATCATAGGCCAGGTAGCCCTGGAACACCTTGCCGTCTTGCCGGTATTCCACGGTTTGCGTCACCAATCTTGCCTGGGCCTCTCCGGCAAACCACAATGCCAGGATGATTGCCAGGATCTGTTTCATGGCCGGCACCTCTGGAAAGAAGTCTCGAATTGTTAGTTTGTCGTTCTTGGTTTCGGTTTCCAGGCTGCGGTTACTTCTGCGGCTTGGCAAATTGCTTGGCCACCACTTTGCCGTTGACGAACTGGATGGTGATGGTCACCTCACCGTGGCGCCAGGTGGAGGTGGTGCCGGAGAAACCCGCCACATCCAGGCTGGACGCCTCGGTGGCCTCCCCCAGGATGCCTTTCACTTCCGCCTGGGTCATGCCCACCCGGACCTTGTCGAAATTATCCTGGTTGATTTGGGAGCCGGCGCAGGCCGCCAGCAACAGGGCCAAAACCATCAGCCCGGCGCCGCCCACCCTGAGAATGCGAGGCATTTTCATGGAACCTCCGGTTCAGGTAACAGGGTTATTAAGAGCCCCAATCGGCCTGGGTGGACCCCGGCGCCCCACCTATCACACCACCAGGTGGAGGCCGTCTTCGGCCCGCAGGACCTCTCCCGGGAATGCCGCCGCCGCCAGGGCCGTCACGTCCACCCGGTCGCAAGGAGGATAAAAATGGGTGAGAAGCAGGCGCTTCGCCCCGGCCTCCCGGGCCAGGCGGCCGGCTTCGGCCGGGGTGAGGTGCCCTTCCACCTTGAAGGGGTTGGAGCACTCCAGTACCAGGAGGTCCGCTCCCCTGGCCAGCTCCGTCAGGGAGGAACTCAGGTCCGTGTCGCCGGAGTACACCAGGGAGCGCCCCCCGGCCTCCAGGCGGTAGGCCAGGCTCCCCGGGGTGTGGTCGGTGGGGGCGCTCTTAACCCTCAATCCCTCGAACCGCACTTCCTCGGGGGCGTCGGGAGAGAGCTCCCGCACCGTCATCAGGCCAGCCGGCGGCTCCACCCATGGCCCGAAAGCCCCCTGAAGCCGGCCGTGGAACTCGCGAAAGCCCCGGGCCGCCAGCAGGGTGAAGGGCTCTTGCCGGGTGTAGCCCAGGGAGTAGCGGGTGGCGAAGAGAAAGGGCACCAGGTCCCCCACGTGGTCCGGATGGAGGTGCGACAGGGCCAGGACGTCGACGGACGAGAAGTCCAGTCCGTAGCGCAGCATGGCCCGGAGAGTGCCGCTCCCCAGGTCCAGGAGCACCAGCAGGCCCGCGGCCTTAACCGCCAGGGCGGGCGACCCCCGCCGCAGGGAGGGGACCCCGGTGCCCGAGCCGATGATGATTAACTCCATAACCGCTCAATGCTCCTAAATTAATCCAAATGGCTTAACCGGCGCCCCACCGATACCGACTGAGGCGAAAAGGTTAAAAGGCGAAAAGGCGAAAAGGGTTTAATGCCAGTCTCACTCCTCCTCCTTTTCGCCTTTTCCCCCTTTCCCCCTCTCTCACGCCCCGTCCACGTGGCCCATCTGGGTGACGTAAAACCAGTCCTCGGGCAGCGTCAGGTAGTTGTGCATGTCCATGAGCATGAGGTAATGGCCCCGCTCTTCGTGGGCCACGCTCATGAAGAACCGCCGGGCCAGGGGGTTGGCGGTCTCCCGGGCCTGTTTGGTGTAGTAGTCGATGGAGCACTCCTCCATCTTGAGGCCGGTGCGCAGGGCCTGCAGGTCGTCCTGGCCGCCGCTGGCCTGATCATCCTTGGTCATGGCCAGGACGCAGACGTAGGGTTCGTGCTTGGGCGGGCTGAAGGCGGCTATGGACTCGGTCCAGGCCGGGTCCTTTTCCAGGCCCTGATAGATTTCGTTGAACTTCTGGATGTGGTATTTTTCCGACTCCGCCAGGTATTCCAGGATCTCCCGGACCCCTTCGCTTTTGACCTTCTTGGCCGCTTCCAGGTAAAACTGGCGGCCTTCCAACTCCATCTGCACCGCATCCTTAAGGGCCTGCAGCATGTATTCCTGCATTTTCATGGTCAGCTTTCCTCTCTAAGGTAAGGGTCATGGCCAGACCTGCCCTTCATCCTTTGAAAATATGACGCTCCGGCTCCCTTGTCAATTACAGGTTGCGTCGGGGGCCGGTTCCGCCTGAAAAAAGCGGGGTCACCGGAAACCTCGGGGGTTGCCTGGGAGGTGAGGCCTGGTTATACCGGATGCGGTCGGCGTTTTCGGTTAAATAAACCTTAAATGTCCATAAGTTACCGGCTAATTTGGTTGCATTTGCCGGGAAAGACGGTATTAAATAAGACCATGACTCTATTCAGCCTCGCCTTGCTGCGGGAAAGATTGTCGCCGGACTCCCCGGCGCCGGACCCGGCGCCGGGTCTTACCCCCGCCGGGGTGTTGGTGCCGGTGTTTGTAAAGGATAGGGAACTGCACCTGCTCTTCACCCAGCGCACCATGACGGTGAAGGACCACCGGGGCCAGGTTTCCTTCCCCGGGGGGGTGCGGGATGCGGCCGACCCGGACCTCCTGGCCACGGCGCTCCGGGAAACCGAAGAAGAGATCGGGCTGAACCCCGGCGCGGTGGAGGTCCTGGGCCCGGTCAAACCCGTGGCCACCGTCACCGGCTACGCCATCAACGCCTTCGTGGGCCTCATCCCTTACCCCTTCGAGTTCCGCACCAACCCCCTGGAGGTGGAGCGCCTGCTGCTCCTGCCTTTGGAAGGCTTTGCCCCTCCCGAGCGCTGGAGCTCCGGTCCCTACGTCTTCCAGGGCCGGGTGACCCGGGTCTGCTGTTGGCGCCACGATCAGGAAGTCATCTGGGGCGCCACCGCCCGCATCCTGCTGAACCTGCTGGCCGCTCTCGGCCACCACCCCGTGCCGGGAGACCGCGAAGCCACCTGTACGGACTGATTTGGCCGCGGCCCCGGCGCTGGTTCAAGACCGGGACCTGGTGGCCCTGAGGGCCACACCAGGAGCGCCCCCATGGCCCTCATCCGGGAGCTGGTCCGCCAGGGCCGCCGGGGGCTGGGCAGACAAGGTGCTTCCCAAGCAGTAATTCATGAGCCCTTGGCTCACCCATAAGTCATAAAAAGCTGTAGGCTTTTATTATGGGGCGCGATGCGCACATTAACTTTGAACTTTGAACCTTAAACTTTGAACTAATCCTCGCCCCACAGAGGCACCAACTGGAAGCGGTCCACGTCCACCAGCCCCAGGTCCGTCAGTTTCAAGGCCGGGATTACCGGCAGGGCCAGGAAAGACAAAGCCATGAAGGGATCTGGTAAGGCGCCCCCTAGACCGTGATACGCTTGCTTGAGGCGGCTGTAGGCCGCGGCCACCCGGTCCAGGGGCCAGGGGCTGATCAACCCGGCAATGGGGAGCGCCAGGTCGGCCAATACCCGGCCGCCGGCCACCACCGCCATGCCGCCCCCCAAGTCCACCAGATGGCGAACCGCCTGGAGCATGTCGGCCTCATCGGCCCCCACCACGACGATATTGTGGGAATCGTGAGCTACGGAGGAGGCCAGGGCGCCCCGGGGCAAGCCGAACCCCTGGACCAGTCCCAGGCCCAGGTGGCCGGTGCCCTGATGCCGTTCCACCACGGCCAGTTTCAGAATGTCCTGGTCGGGGGACGTCGCCAACCGGCCATCCCTGACAGGCGCGGGTAAAAGGCGCTTTTCGGTGAGCAATTGGCCGGGTATCAGGCCGATAACCTTGACCACACTTCCGGCCGCCGGGGGCGAGAACGCCTCCAGAGCCAGGTCTTTCACGTCCATGGGAGAGGTCGGGGCCGACCCGGGTGGGACATCCGGTTCCGCCAGTAGCCTGCTTTGATCCACCAGCAGTTTGCCGTTTTTGAAAACCTTGTCGATGCGAAATTCCGTGAGATCCTCCGCCACTACCAGATCGGCCGCCAGTCCCGGAGCCACG
>JBGPBR010000004.1:0-18332 GCA_041481325.1 Desulfobaccia bacterium | reverse complement strand
GGTCCGCAGGACCTTGGAGTGCCCCACCCGGAGGCGCAAGACCTGCTTGATCTCCTGGTCCTTGACCCGGTCCAGCAACTCCGAGGCCGGGGCCGGCCAGGCCAACCCCAAGACCAGTGCCACCCCCAGCAGCATCCACGCAAACCTGGCTGCCTTGATATTCACTGCAGGCTCCCCCTTTAGTTCAACCCTGTAAATGAATTTAATGTGTTAAGAGTTTTAGTAAAATGATATTTTCGCTACCATATTATTTGCAACATATTTGTCAAGTAATTTTTTCCATTGCTGTTGAGAGATCAATCACGTTCTAAAAGCTATTTTAAGACTTATTTTACCGTATTTTTGAGCGCCGCCCAGACTCTCGTATTCTTCACAACTTGAGATCCTAAAATTCCGCGGTAGGGGCGGGTTTGAAAGCCGTATCCACAAGCCGCATATTCTTATTACTTCGAGCAAAAAATGCGTTAACTTGAGGGGAGGGCCGGGGGGGCAGTGGGTCCCCCCCCCTCCCCTCAAACTCCCCTCCCAACCTCCGTTAAGGGGTTTAGGGGAGGGGGCAGGGGGCAGGGGTCTTTGACCCCTGGCCTCCTTCCCCATTATCAACCTGTTTCATCGCCCCAGTTAATCAGTTTTGTGACCTGAGTAATAAATATATTGTGGCACTTGGATTATGCAGGTTGGTTCGGGATGCTTTAAGAACCAGGTTTTGAATGGCTTGCAGCATGCCTTATGGCGGTGGCCCGAAGGTTTTTCTTAATTCACCCTTACGCCATGGCCCTCGCCCCGGAAAGGGACAGAGAACCAAAGGAAGAAACTTTTGGCAATTGTTATAAGGTTAAAAAAAGTCATTCCAAACAGTCCCGTTAAATGATTGCTATATAACCGCCGGGCAAATGGTGTAAAAAAGTCGAAGTATTTTTTTATATCTTCAAACTGTTGAAAATCCCAACTTTCTTTTCGGGAAAGCTTTATTGATAAGTTGAGTCCCGATATTATGAAGCTGGAGGTGGCGAAATAGTGAGGTCCAAGCCGGTTGGCGGCGCCTCTCGGGATTCTGTATTGGAAAAAAATATTATTATTTTAAGAAAAAATAAGATAAGTATTCAGGGAACTCCGGGGTGGTGGTGGTTTAATTAACTAAAATAGCTGACTTATCATGCCATGTCGGAAAGCCTGCAGGGGCACCGGTGTGGCCCCGCCAGACCCATAAAGCACTGGACAAATGCGGGAAAATCGGCTATATTTTCTGAATTAAAATTATCGGCTTAGCAAGGCCCTGGTTATGATGGTCCGCAAACTCGCTTTAGTCGGCTTCATCTTGTTGCTGTTAGTCGTCGCCCTTGGGGACCGCAGCCGAAAAGCGCCCATCAATCCGGTTTCCGGCGTCCCGGCTCATACTCAAGATGAGAGGAGCGCTTCGGGCGGGCCGGCCACGGTCTTCGAAGCACCGGTGGCGTACCGGGGGCCGGACCCCAGGCCGGGAAGCGGTTTCAGGGAAGCAACCGGGTCCCGGCGGTCCATACCCAGACTGGTTAAAATTAAAGAGCTGGAGCCGGCGGTGAAAAAGTACGCCGAGCAGCACGGGGTGGACGAAGACCTGGTGTGGGCGGTGATGCGCCACGAATCGGGTTTCAATCCCCAGGCCGTCTCCCCCAAAGGGGCCATGGGGCTGATGCAGCTCATGCCGGGAACCGCTTCCCTCATGGGGGTGGACGACCCCTTTGACGCCGAGCAGAACATCGCCGGCGGCATCAAGTACCTGGACCTCTGCCTCAGCCGGTTCAACCACGACATTGCCCTGGCCCTGGCCGCTTACAATGCCGGTCCCCAAAATGTGGCCAGATACCAGGGGTGCCCGCCGTTTCCGGAAACCCGCCAATACGTGGCGGTGGTGCTTAAGACCTATGCCGGCCAGCCGCGCTACCGCAGACTGGGGTTTGCCCTGGCTGCCAATGATGAGGTCACGGAGCTGTTAAACAAGGTTGGCCTCCCGTGGCGGGTTCCCCTGCCTCAATGGAAGGTCGTCCAACCGCAATGCCGCGTAGCCCCTCCCCGCTGGAAAGGCAGCCGTACCGACCTGGTTTCCTGTGCCCGGTAGGGTACGCCATTTCCGTCCCGGCTTTACCTCCGGCAACCTGTTCCCCGACGAATCACTGAGCCGCCGGCGGACCGGTCCGAGGATTTCGGAGAACAATAAACCGATAGAAATCCGCGGTCGGTTATGCTATCAATTATGAAGATGGCAACGTTTATGAAATCAGGCAGAAAATTCGGAGAAGTCTCATGATGACATCCATTGGCCCCAGGCGTAGCCCGGCATTCTGGTTGGCGATGTTTCTCGTGGTTCTCTTTCTTGCGTCTTGCAGCACCATGGAGGAGAAACGGGACAAGTTTTTCGCCGAAGGGAAGGAATATTACGAGAAGGGCGATTACATCAAGGCGCGGTTGCAGTTTAAAAACGCGCTGCAGATCGATCCCAAATTCGCAGAGGCAACCCTGTGGATCGGAAAAGTGGAGCTCAAGCTCGGCAATTTTCGAGGCGCTTACGGCGCCCTGTCTCAGGCGGTGCAACTCAAGCCCGAGCTGATCGAGGGGCAAATTATCCTGGGGCAGTTGCTATTGCTGGCCAAACAACTGGACCAGGCTGAGGAAAAAGCCAAGCTGGTGCTGGACCGGGAACCTCAGAACCCCGAGGCCCTGATGCTGTCGGGGGCCCTGGCCCAGGGCCGCGATCAACCAGACAAGGCTTTGGAAATTTTTGCCAAAGTCAGCAGCTTGAAACCCGACCTGATCGGCGCCTACCTGGGGACGGCAGCCATTCAGGCCAAGGAGAAAAGGCCCGAGGCCGCGGCTGCGGCGCTGGAAAAGGGCATTAAAGCCAACCCCAAGTCCATCGAACTTTTGCTGGCCCGGGCCAGCCTGGCGGAGTCCCAGAAGCATCCCGAGGAGGCGGAATCTTTCCTGCTAAAAGCCGTCGAACTGGAGCCCAAGAATACCAAGCTGCACATCGGCTTGGCCCGCCACTACATCAAGGCCGGTCAGCAGGACAAGGCGGAAAAGGCTCTCAAGCAAAATCTCCTCCTGGAGCCGGACAAGGAAAGCCATGCCGTGGCCCTGGCTCAGTTTCAATCGATACAGGGACGGCGGACGGAGGCGGAGCAAACCTTAACGGATTTTGTCGCCAAGAATAAGGATAATCTGGAGGCCAGGTTCGCGCTGGCGGATTTTTATATCTCCCGGGGTCAACCGGGGCGAGGGCAAAAGGTGCTCAGGGAGATAGCCGGCCAGGACCCCACCGGACCCAAGGGGATGGAAGCCAAGAACCGGTTGGCCAGAATGGAGCTGGGCCGGGGCCACGTGGATGAAGCCGAGAAGATGGTTGCCGAGATCCTCAAAGATAACCCCAAGGACATGACCGCCACCCAGACCGCAGGCTTGATCGCGTTGGCCCAAAAAGACGGCTTGAAAGCGGTAAACGACTTCCGGGTGATTGCCCAGGACAAGCCGCAAGACCCGGAGAACTGGTTGTTGTTGGCCCGGGCCCATCTGCTCAACAAAGAACCGGAGCAGGCCAAGGATAAAGCCAAGAAGGCCCTGGAACTCAAGCCGGATTACCTGGAAGCCCGGAAGTTCCTCTACAGCATGTTTCTTGAGGCCAAGGATTACGACGGCGCCATCCAAACCATCCAGGGCTACCTGCGGCTCAACGACAAAGATGCCAACAACCTGCTCGCCCTGGGAGAAACCTATGCCAGGGCCGGCAATAACGCCAAGTCTCGGGAGTTCTTCCAAAAGGTCGTAGATTTGGAACCCAAGAATCCTCAAGGCTACTTCCATCTGGCGCTGCTGAATCTCAAGATGAAGAAAACCGAAGAGGCCAGCAAATATTTAGACAAGGCCCTGGCTGCCGACTCCAATTTTGTGCCGGCCGTGCAAATCCTGGTGGGTCTCTACCAGGAGCAAAAATTACCCGCCAAAGCCCTGGCTGCGGCCCAGCAAGCCGTGTCGCACAACCCCAAGAACCCCCAACTGCAGCAAATATTGGGGGAAATTCTGTTGGTTCAAAAGCAGCCCAAGGCCGCCGCCGCAGCTTTGGAGGAAGCCATCAACCTCAATCCCAGGCAACTGGCAGCCCTGCGGTTGCTCACCGTCGCCTATCTGCAGGAAGCAGACCCGGACCAGGTACTCAGCCAACTGGAGCAGAGAACCGCGGATCCCAAATCCTCTCCCATATATTTTCTGGTGCTGGCTTCCCTTTATGAGAGGCAGCAAAAGTATGACAAGGCCATCGCCCTTTATGAAAGCATGATAACCCGAGACCTGTTTTCCTCCCTGGCTCGCAATAACCTGGCATATTTGCTGGCAGAACATCAAGGGACTCCGGAAAACCTGGCCCGGGCCTGGAAGCTGTCCTCCGAAACCCTGGAAGACAACCCCGAAGAAGGAAGTTTTCTGGATACCTCAGGGTGGATCCAGTGTAAGCAGGGCAATTTTGCCAAAGCCAAACTCTTGCTGGAGAAAGCCCTGACGGAATCCCCGAACCAGCCTTCCCTTCTGTATCACCTGGGATATTGTCAATTAAAACTGGGTGAGACCCAGGCAGCCCAGGAGAATTTCCAAAAAGCGCTGGACAGCAAAGCCGATTTCCCTTACCGGCAGGAAACGGAAAAGCTTCTGAAGAGCGTCTCCGGAGAGGGCAAGCCTTAACGGTCACCGGTCCGCAGGAAAATATTCAGGGGGCGAGGATGGGTCTCGCCCCCTGATTCGTCCCCGCTCTTTTCCCCTGCCCCAAAGGTTGGCAGGCCGCCCTCAGGCCACCTTTATTCTTCCAGGCTCCAGGTTTAAAATCTGCGCCTTTAGGCGCAAGGCTTTACCTTTTTCTTTGGGCACGGAGCAACGTGGTCAATAAATCCCCGGCCAAATTCGAGGCACGGCAATGAGGGGAGGGGCCGCGGTCAGACCAGGTCCGGCTGGTAGATGTCGTGGATCCGGACCAGGCCCAGGCACCGCCCGGTCTTGAGGTCGAGAACCGGCAGCACCGAAATCTGGGACGAGCGGTCTTCCATCAAGCGGACGGCTTCCCTGAGACTGGCGTCGGGGGAAATCGTCAGGGGCTTGCGAGTCATGCAGTCTGCGGCCCGCAACTGGCGGATGTCGTCGTTGGTCAGCAGCGCCCGCCGCAGGTCGCCATCGGTCACCAGGCCCAGCAGCTTGAAGTCCTCGGCCACTACGCAGGCGCCCCCCAGGGGGCGTTCGGTCATGGCGATGATTACCTGGCGCAAAGGGGTTTCAGCCAGGACCCAGGCCACGTCCTCCCCTTGGTGCATCACGTCGGCCACCCGCAGCCACAGATTCCGTCCCAATTGCCCCGCCGGATGGTACCGGGCAAAATCCTGGTGGGAAAACTTCCGGGCATGCATCAGGGATACGGCCAGGGCGTCGCCGATGGCCAGGGCCACCGTGGAGCTGCAGGTCGGGGCCAGATCCAGGGGGTCCGCCTCCCGCTCCACCCGGGCGTCCAATATGAGGTCCACCTGGCGGGCCAGGGGCGATTTGGGGTTTCCCACGATGGCGATCAGGGGGGAGCGGAACTGCCGCAGGATGGGCACCAGCCGCAGGAGTTCCGCGGTGCTGCCGCTCTTGGAAATCAGGATGCTGGGATCGCCGGGAGTGTAAATCCCCAGATCGCCGTGCACGGCTTCGGCCGCGTGGAGAAACACGGCCGGGGTCCCGGTGCTGGCCAGGGTGGCGGCAATTTTCTGGCCGATGTGGCCCGATTTTCCCACCCCGCTGACCACCACCTTGCCTTGGTGGTCCAGCACCAGCCGGACGGCCTGGGCCATGGCCTGGTCCAGGCGCGCCGCGGCCGCGGCGATGGCCCGGGACTCCGCCTGCAAAACCGACCTGGCCACCGCGAGCCATTCTGTTTGGGGGTCAGACGTGCTCATTTTCGCCCGGCAAGAACCTCAAAATTTCACCATATGGTCCCTGGTCCATATTAACACGGCCGTCAGGGAAAAGGACAAAAAACCTCTGGGGACCGGAGCGGGCTCAGGCTAAGGGCGGTCTCGATTTGCTACTTGAGGGATTCCACCTGGGTCCGCATTCTCTCCATGAGGAAGGCAAAGGAATTGGTTCTGATGACCCGGGCGAATTCGGTCTTATAGTTGTTGAGGATGCTCACCCCGTCCACGATGACGTCGTAAAGGATCCACCCCTGGAGGGTGGGGTGCATGAGGTAGGTGACGGGGATGGACTCGTTGGGCCGCACAATGGTGGTTTCAACCCGGGCCTTGCGGTTATCCCTGGTTTCCCGATGGTATTGCACGTTTTCCCGTTTGAGAAAGTCCAACACCAACCGGGTGTAAGAACTCTGGAACAGGTAGCTGAAGTAGCCGGTGAATTTCTGTCTGTCCCCGGCTCCCAGGCGGCCATAGGCCGTTCCCAGGGAGTCCTTGGCCATCAGGGGAAAATCGAAGTTCTTCTCGATGATTTTATGGATGAGGGGCCGCCGGGAAGAGTCGGTCAGCGACGGATCAGTTTGAATCTTCATGGCCTGGTCCAGAATCCCGCGCACGTAGGCCGTGGGGGTTTCAGCCGCGGCAGCACCTGCCAGCAGCGTCAGCACGGCCCAAGATAAACTAATGATCCAGAGCGGTCTTTTCATCGGTTTTTTTCCTTCTCATATTTCTTAGCCACCGCCCGGGAAGCAGAATGGGGTTGAAGAAAGGTAGGCGGCGGGGTTCCCGATCCATCAGGCGCAGGAAAGCCGGCAGGATGCTCAACGAGGCCAGCAACACGCTGAGGCTGCCCACCGTGGCCAGGAGCCCCAGGCTGAAAGTGCCCCGGTGCCCCGAGACCATCAGGCTGCCGAAACCCAGGGTGGTGGTCAGGGCCGCCAGGGCCACCCCTTTGGCCGTGCTGGCCGGCAGAGTGATGGCCCGGGCCGAGGCCTCCAGTTGCCAGCGCGCCAGGATGATGATGCCGAATTCAACCCCTTCGCCCAAAATCAGGGGCAGGAACAAGACGTTGGCCTGATTGAAGGGCAGACCCAGCAGCCACATCATGGACAAGGTGAGACCGGTTCCTACCACCAGGGGGATTAAAGCCAGCATGGCCATTTTCAGGCTGCGGAACAGGATCACCAGCATCGCCGCGATGGCCAGGAGTGCCAGGCCCGCGGCCCAGAGGATGGAATTGCGGAAACCCAGGGTGAAGACATAGAGCAGCACCGGGTCCCCCACCGCCTCGGCATCGATGCTCCAGAGGCTGTCCACGAACCTTTTCAGGGGCTCGAAATTCCAAATATCCTGGGAGGGAAAGACCCGCAGGAGGAAGGTACCTGCAGGGCTGACAAAGCGCTCCCGCACTGCCTGGGGCAAGTCGGACAGGGTCATGGGCGGCGAGTCCAGGGCGGACTCTTGATACCCCAAGAACAGGTTCCACTTGTCGTTCAGGTCGGAGAAAAACTGGCGTTCGAACCCGGCCAGTCGGGCCTGGGTCTGGGGATGGGCCCGGGGATCGAGCAGCGGGATGATCTGATTGATCAGCCGGTGGGTCTCCTCAATCTGCTCCTGGGTGGCCGCCTTCTCCTTCTCCAGGTTCTTGGCCACCTCGGCCATCTTGAAATTAATGCGCTTCAAGACTTCGGCGGTCTCCCGGGGGTCTGAAGGCGCCGATGGAGTCTCGGGGAAGCGGATGGAGGTCAGAACCGGTCCCAACTCTTGCAAAATAAGGCGTTTTTTCTCCGGCTGGGAGGGCAGAAAGGAAAGGATGGACTCCACGTGGGAGACCGTGGGCAACTGCTTCAAGGCCTCGCTCCGGGACCTCAATTCGCTGAGGGAAGCAGTGGCCAGGGCGCCGTAGGAAGTGGAATACTTGGACTGTTTGAGGAGGTTGTTCTCCCACACCACGGATTCGGTTTCCTGGTTTTGCAGGTGCAGGGGATTCAAGTCGAACTGCACTTGCCACAGGCTTACCGCGCCTAACAGAGTGACGAAGGCCCCCACGGCCACGACCACCCCGGGGCGTTTCCAACTCAGGTGCAGGAAGGGATGGGGCTCAGCGGGGCAACTGTGGGGCTGGGGGTCCGAGGGGCATTTTTCGCTGGCCACCACCAGGCCCGGGGCCAGCAGGAGGGTGGCGACGAGCATGATGAAAATCCCCAGGGTGAGGATCAGCCCCAACTCCGCCAGTCCCTTGAAGCCCACAAAGGCCAGGGGCAGGAAGGAAACCATCGCCGCCAGACCGGCATAAACGATGCCCGGCAGGGTCTGACGATAGGCGCAGCTCAGGGTCTCCAGGCTGCAGCGGCGGCGATTCCCCTCCTCTTCTTCCAGGCGGCAGAACCAGTGGATGCCGTAATCGATGCTCAGACCCAGCATCAGGGGCGCAAAGATCATGGACAGGATATTGAGATGGCCCACCAGCAGGGTGATCATGCCGAAGGTCCAGCAGAGGCCGATGAGCAGCACCATGGTCTCGGCAAAAGTGCGCCGCAGGCTGCGGAGGAACAAGATGAGGAGACCCATCTGGCCCGCCAGGGAAAGCCAGGTGGCCAGGGTGATGTCTTTGAGGGAACTGTGCATTTCATCGGCTTCCAGGGCGTCGGGACCGGTGACCCCAACCTTGAGCCCGGGAACCCCGGCTTTTACCCGGTGCACCACCTGCCGCAAGAACTCCAGTTCCCGGCTGACAGTGGCGTAGCCGCCCCGTTTCGGAGTAACCAGAAACAGTAAAAACTTGTCGTCTTCGGTAAAGAAGTAGCCCTCTTCGCTCAGGTCGCTCAGCTCTTTGGGGAAAAAGGCGTTGAAGGGCGAAACGAAGGGTTCTTGGCCCGTCAGACTGTGATGCAATTGCTTGAGGGTGGCGTTTAAGAGTGAGACATCCGGCACCTCCGCGGTCTTCTCCTCCAGGAACCCGGTAAAGAGGTGGCCGATCATGGCCTGGGCGATCTGTCCGTTCACCAGCTGGTAAAAGGTGGTGATCCGGGGGTCTGCCGCCAGGCCTTGGAGGAGGTTTTGCTGCCCCAGGAGGTTGTCCTTGAGTTTGACCAGGTCCTGGTGCTCCAGGTAGAGCAGGGCAGAGGGTTTGAAGACTTCCGGGTCCAAACGGTAAAAGAGGTCGGGAAACCGGTCCGGATGACGGCGCAGTTCCTCGGCCAGGGCATCGGCAAACTGGACGGCATGATGTTTGTCCTTGCCGTTTTCCACCACCACCACCAGGCCGTCCCGGCCTCCGAAGGCTTTCTCCATCTTGTTGCTGAGCTTAAGGAGACCTTTGTTGCTGGCAATCAGGTCGTTGCGGTTGGTGCTGACGGTCAGGTTGGCATACGTATAATAGACCGCCAAAGCGGCCAGCAAGATGGCACCGGCGATGAGCGGCCAGGAGCCTATTTTCAGGCCGCGTATGAACCTGGTGCAGCATTGCTTCAGTTTATCTTCTTGAGGCAAGGCAATTCCCTGAATCGACGCACTAGATTATGGGAGATTGGAGAAACCGGCGGGAACCTGCAAGAGTACAACCCAGTATCCACCGAGACTTGAAGCCCGGGCCCCCCGAATCCACCCCCAATATATATTAACACAATGTTCTTATTGGGAAAGAGAAAGTTGAGCATTATCTTCCTTGTTTCCATGAGTTCCCTGAATATCGGCCGGGCAACCCCGATGCGGGCGATTGCAGCCGGTGCGGCCGGAAGGCCCTATTTCCCGCCGGCCGGGCCCGGCCCTCCGGCCTCGGCAAACCACCCTTGGGGCCGGCCCGGTTGGAAAAACCCGTCACCGGGGCTGTCAATCATCCTGACGGTGCTTATCTTGTTAACCAGGTTCCGAACCGGCGACGAGAGATAGCCCCTGGGACTGCCCGGCGCCCGCATCTCCCGGTGTTTGGCCAGGTGGCTGCAGGCGGGCGTCGGCCTGGCCGGCGGGCTCTCCTGATGAGCTTCCACGACCCGCCCCCCGTCTGGAGGCCTGGAGGATGACCGATGGCAAAATCCCCCGTTTCTGCCAACCCGACTCCGGAAATCCCGGTTTTCCCCCGGTTCAGGCCCATTTTGCCGGCGGACCGGCAAATATTCCAGGACCGCCTGTGGGAGTACCAGCCTGAGGTCTCGGAGCTCACCTTCAGCAACCTGTTCATCTGGCAGGCCCACTTCGGGTATGAGTGGTCCCTGGACCGGGACTGGCTCCTGGTGGTGAGCCTGGCCGCCGGGCGGGGCGGCTGGGCCCTGCCGCCGGTGGGTCCCGCCCCCCGGCTTGAGGTCAGCGCCAAGCTTCTCACCTGGCTGGCCCGAGACCAGGGGTGGCCCGCCCCCCGGGTGGAGAGGGCCGACCGGCGCCTGATGGAGGAACTGGCCGGGTCAGCGCAATTCGCCGCAGAGCCGGCCCGGGAGCACTTCGACTACCTGTACCGTTCCCAGGATCTCATCAACCTTCCCGGGGGCAAATATCACTCCAAGCGCAACTTCATCAACACCCTGGAGCGCACCTACCGCTGGGCCTACGAACCCCTGGAAGAGAGGCACCTTCCTGCTTGCCGGGAACTGGCCGCCTCCTGGTGCTCCCTGAAAAGGTGCGAGGAAGACTTGAACCTCATGGGGGAGTGGGAAGCCGTGGGCGTGGTCCTGACCAATTTTTCCGCCCTCAAGCTGCAAGGCGGGGTGATTCTCCTCGACGGCCGGGTGGCCGCCTTTTCCCTGGGGGAGCTGCTCAACCGGGAGACCGGGGTGATTCACGTGGAAAAGGCCGACCCCGAGGTCCGGGGCCTCTATGCCCTCATCAACCAGCAATTCTCTGAGCACGCCTGGGCCGGGGTGCCCTGGCTCAATCGGGAGCAGGACCTGGGGGAGCCGGGTCTGAGGGCCGCCAAACTCTCCTACCACCCCCACCGCCTGGTGGAGAAATTCCGCCTCCGCCGCTTCTAATGCCTTGCCCCCAAGGGCGGACCCAGGCTATTCTTTTGTCAGTTCTCGAAAAGGTAATTTGTTCATTTTAGATAATCACCAATCAGAACCCCGGATACCGATTTACAGTCAAAAGGCTGCTGGTAGCCGCAGGCTTTACCGTGCCGCACAGGCGAAACGCCGGTGCCACTGGGGAAAAGTTTGGCAAGAAAATCGGTTTTATACTTTAAATTATCCGAATAATAAAATGATGCAGATTAAGGGCCGGTGCGGTCCTTGCCGGCCAAATTCCGGAACAATTTTAAGGACCTTTGGTGCCTAATATCCCCGTCTATACAAGGCGCAGCAAGTTCGAAGCCCTGGCGGTCCTGGTCCTGGCGGTGGCGGGCCTGGCTCTGGTCCTCCAGGTCTCGGGCCTGATGGAGCCTTACCGGCTCATGACCCTGGACCTCCTGTTCCGGCAGGTGCCCCTCCCCAAGGCTTCCTCGGAAGTGGCGGTGGTCACGGTGGACCAGCCAGACCTGGATTATTTCAAGAACCAGGGCGTCACCTGGCCCTGGCCCCGGCAGTTGTATGCCCCCATCATCGATTACTGCCGGGCAGGCGGCGCCAAGGCGGTGATCTTCGACGTCCTGTTCACCGAGGCCTCCTCCTACGGGGCCGAAGATGACGCCCGCCTGGCCCGGGCTGCAGCCGCGGCCGGCAATGTCACCATGGCCTTCTTCCTGTCCCGGGAGGAGAAAGCCCCCAATCCCGGGGAGGCGGCACTGCTCCACAAAGCCGGGCTGCATCTCAGCGGCCCCGGCCCCAGGGGGCTCCCTGATTACCGTTCTGTGATTACCCCCATTCCGGGGCTCCTGGACGCGGCTCGGGCCCTGGGGAACGTGGAGTCCCGGCCCGACCCGGACGGCATTTACCGCCGCGTCCCCCTGGTGCTGAGCTTCAGGGACCGCTGGCTTCCCGCCCTGGCCTTTGCGGCCTTTCAGGGGGTCAATGGCGGCGCCCCCTGGCGGTTTGAGGACGGGGTCCTGGTTTCGGGCCCCACCCGCATCCCCCTGGATGCCCAGGGCCGGTTGCTCCTCAAGTACCGGGGCCCCAGCCGCAGCCACCAGCGCTTTGGCGCGGCCAACCTCATCGCCTCGGAGGCCAGAGCCCGCCACGGCCTGGCGCCCATCTACCCCAAGGAGGCCTTGGCCGGCAAGTGGGTGCTCGTGGGCCTCACCGCCCCGGGCCTCATGGACCTCAAGGCCTCGCCGGTGGCCGCGGTCTACCCGGGAGTCGAGGTCCACGCCACCCTGCTGGACAACCTGCTCCAGGGAGATTTCCTGCGGCCCCTGCCCGGCTGGGTCTTGTGGGCCTGGGCCCTGGTCCTGGCCGGGGCCATGGCGGCCGCCATCCTCTTTTCCCCGCGTCTCAGCGTCACTTTGGCCGCCTTCGCGGTGGCCGCCATATCCTGTGTCTCCCTGGCGGTCCTGGCCTTTTGGGCCGGCCGGTACCTCGACCCGCTGCAGCCGGGAATCGCCCTGGCCCTGAGCTTCGGGCTGACCACGGCTTACAGCTATGCCACCGAAGGCCGCCAGAAGAAGTTCATCCGGGGCATGTTCGGCCAGTACATGTCGGAGACGGTGATCGACCACCTGCTGGCGAACCCGGAAAAACTGAAGCTGGGGGGCGAGCGCCGCCGGGTCACCCTGTTTTTTTCCGACCTGGCGGGATTCACCACCCTGTCGGAGCGCCTGGAGGCCGAAGCCGTGGTGGCCTTGTTAAACGACTATCTCTCCAGCATGACCGAGATCATCCTGACTGAGGCGGGCACGGTGGACAAGTTTGAAGGGGACGCCATCATGGCCTTCTGGGGCGCCCCCCTGGACCAGGAAGACCAGGCCCTGCGAGCCTGCCGGGCGGCCCTGGCCCAGCGGCAGGCCCTGGCCGAACTTAACCGGCGTTTTCAGGGCCTGAAGCTGCCGCTCCTGAGCGTGCGTATCGGCCTCCACACCGGCGATGCCGTGGTGGGCAACCTGGGCTCGGTGAAGCGCTTCGATTACACCGTCATCGGCGACACGGTGAACCTGGCCTCCCGGCTCGAAGGGCTCAACAAGTTCTACGGCACCACCATCATGGCTTCGGAGGTCACCGTGGCGGCCTGCGCCGGCGAGGTGGAGTTCCGGGAGCTGGACCTGGTGGCGGTGAAAGGCCGGGAGACCCCGGTCCGGGTCCTTGAAGTGCTGGCCCTGAAAGGGCAGCTGGCGACGGAGGCCGCGGCCCGGCGGCAGGAATTCGCCCTGGGGCTTAACCTGTACCGCGGCGGGGATTTTGGCCGGGCCCAGGACCGCTTTGCCGCGGTGCTGGCCGCGGCGCCCGAGGACGGCCCGGCCCAGACCTTTCTGAACCGCTGCCGGCAGCTGGCGGCCGCGGGGCCGCCGCCGGACTGGGACACCGTCTTCCGCCCCGACGCCAAGTGAGGGTGGGGTAAGATTTACTCAGGGAGGGGTCCCGGCTATGACGGCCGCATTTGCAAAACCGGGGGCAATTTGGTACTAATTTTCCTAAAGTTTTGGTTCCCAGGCCGATTCACCGTGAGACCGGAACTGCAAAGGATGGCGGAGGAAACGATAACAAGGCGTTGGCAAAGGTTTCTGTTAATCAACCCAACGGATTTCGCCAAGGAGGTTTTGTGAGAATACCCATTTGTTGCAAAAAAGCCGCCGGACTTCTCGCGGTTCTGGGGCTGGCGCTGGTATTGCTGGGGCCGGGTCCCGGGCGCGGGGAAACCCTGGAGGTGATCCAGCCTAATCAATCCCTTTACCCGGACCCGGATTTCGCCGGCGCCCCGGTGGGGGTAGTGCCCCAGGGGGCCCGGGTGCAGGTGGTGCGCCAGGCCGGGGACTGGTACAAAGTGGATTACCAAGGCATGCAGGGCTGGCTGCACCGCCAGGCCTTTCCGGCGCCCAAGCAGTCCGGCTCCGGGCTGAGCCTGCCGGGCCTCCTGTTCGGGGCGCCCGCCAAGGAGACCACCAGCGACGAAGTGGCCCTGGCCGGCAAGGGCTTCACCCCAGAAGTGGAGTCGGGCTACCGCCAGAAGCACCCGGAGGCCAACTTCGCGGCGGTGGAAAAGGTGGAGACTTTCAAGGTCAAGCCGGCCAAGCTGGACGCCTTTATCAAGGAAGGAGGGCTGAACCCATGAAACACCGCATGAAATGGCTGGCCCTGCTGGGGGCGGCCCTGGTTCTGGCCCAGGGGTGCGTGGCGGCCGCGGTGCTGCCGGCGGCCTCCATCGCGGCCACGGGGGTGAGCAAGGCCACCCAGGCCTCCCGGCCCATCAACGACTCCGAGGAATACTACGTGGGGCGGGCGGTGGCGGCCCGCATTCTCAGCAAATACCCCCTGTATGGGAACGTCGAGCTCACCACTTACGTCAACGAAGTGGGCGAGGCCGTGGCCCGGAAATCCTCCCGGCCCCAAACCTTCCGGGGCTATCGCTTCGCGGTGCTGGACACCCAGGAAATCAACGCCTTCGCCTGTCCGGGCGGCACCATCCTCATCACCCGGGGCATGGTCGAGACCTGCGCCAGCGAAGACCAGTTGGCCGCGGTCCTGGCCCATGAAGTGGCCCACGTAGCCAACAAGGACGGCATCAACTCCATCAGCAAGGCCCGCTGGACCGAGGTCTGGACCGCCATGGGCGCCGAGGCGGCCAGGCAGTACGGCGGCGTCGCCGGCAACCTGCTCACTCTGTTTGAAGGCTCCATCGACGACGTCTTCAAGACCATCGCGGTCAACGGTTACAGCCGCACCGCCGAAGAAAAGGCCGACCAGGACGCGGTAACCACCCTCAGCCGGGCCGGCTACGACCCCGGGGCCCTGCCCCAGGTCCTGAACAAGATGATGGCCAAAGAAAAAGGAGCCTCGAGCGGGATTTTCAAGACCCATCCGGCCACCGGCGACCGCCTGGCCAAATTGAAGGCCGAAGCCGGCGAGGCCTCGCCTGCCAAGGACGAAAAAGTGCGCACCAATCGCTTCAAGGCGATTGTCGGTTAGCGCCGGTCAAGAAGGCCAATCGGCTAGGGGCGTGAGGCGTCGCGCCCCTTTTTTTTGACGGCTCGGGGATTTGCTGGCGAGTTGGGTTCAACAGGCCCCTTTGGCAGCCGCAGGCCTTGGCGTGAAAGTCTTGGTAGGGGCGGGTTTTAAACCCGCCCCTACACCAAAAACGGGTATAATACCGTTTTCAGTTATCGGTTAAAATAATACGAATTATCAACAAGTTATCGATTAAACATGTTGCCTTTGACGGAAAGCGGGATAACCTACGCCGCTTGCCGGGGGACAAGGGTCACGGCGGCGAAATCTCAAGACTGGCGTTGCCGGGCCCGGATCAATAAATAAATAACGATGCCGCCCGCCGCCTGACCCAGGGTAAATAGCGCCAACAGCACTCGATAAGCGCTGCCGACGGGATTCCAGTCATGATGGAGGCCTCCCATCACCGCAAACCACCAGGCGTTCCTGGCGCCGCTCAGAGTCCCCAAAGCCAGCAACAGGCCGGTAACGGCCTGCAACGCCCAAAACCCCGCCAGGTAAAGGCCGAAGGTGCGGTGAATTTTGCGAAAAGTCGCTTCGAGCATGGCTTCCTCCCCTTTGCCCAGATTGAAACGGACTGATTATACAGCAAGAAGCTAAGGCCCGTTCAGCAATAGCGCCGCGCCTGCTTTTGAGCCTTCATACTTCTGTGGGTGAGATGAGAGCGGCTGCAATCAATTAATAGCCAATACCAAAAGTTTTTTCCTTTATGGCCCATGATCCAAGAACCCAAATCCCCCCTATCCCCCCTTTGCCAAAGGGGGGAACTTAGCGGAATTCCTTTGAAAGTCCCCCTTTGAAAAAGGGGGATTTATACTAATTTTACGTCAAAGATTTCAGAGTAATAGTAGTATCGATTATTATAGGCGGCCACTGGCCGCCCTATAAAAAGTTGCCATAGGGCGCACCGTGTGCGCCAAGGAGTGCGACATATAAAATCCCCCGGGGGCTGGGCCTCTGGGGGATTTATTTTTTCCTTGGCGCTCTTGGGGTCCTGGGTGGTTATTTTTTATTTACTCAAGAGAATTCAGCTGCAGCGTAATGGGCTTGGTGTCGGCGCAGGGGCCGGTGAACTGAATGGGCCCGGGGAAGCGGTAATGGTCCTCCGCGGCCCACCGTTGCCGCTCCTGCTCCAGGATCTTGAAGGCCCGGGATTCCAGGTCCACCTTCTGTTTGGCGATCACCAGCTCCAGCCTTCCTTTGCGCTCTTCCAGGTGCATCAAGGGCGCCAGCGGTATGCCCACGGGCTGCCAGTGCTCCGTCGGCCGGTGCAGGTCCTTGACGGCCGCCATGTAGCCCGTGGCCCCGTTGGCCAATAGGCTGTAGGCGGTAAACCCGAGGTTGTAGGCGTAGTCGCAATCGAACTTGGTGGGGAAGGTGCCCCGGCCGTCATAGCCGTAATAATGGTTCTGGGTGCGGAAACTGCCCTTGTAGATCCCCTTGGCCCGCTGCTTCCGGAGGTAGGTGGCCACCATCTCCAGGAGGATGCGCTCGGTGTTCACCAGGGAGTATTGAAAGTTCCCGTGGCTGTCCCGGTCCAGCAGCAGACCCCGCTGGAGCAGGGACGGGAAGCCCAGAAAGACCCGGCTGTCGTAGTCCCGCCAGATGTCGCTGTTGTCGATGAGCTGGACCTGGTCCTCAAAAGAGAGCTTTTGGAAGGACTCCTCTGCCGTGGCCTCCCGGTTGTAGGCCGCGATGATGTAGCTGATCTTGATGATCAGGATGTTGACTTCGTGGATGAATTCAAAAATGCCTTCGGGGATGAGGATGGTGCCGTAGTTTTTGCCCCCCTGGGCCCGGGCCACCACCACGTCGGCGATGAGGCGCACCACTTGATGGATGGTGAGTTCCCGTTCCTCGATCTCCTCGCCGATGAGGATGACGTTGGGGTGGGTCTGGAAGGCCACCTCCAGGGCGATGTGGGAGGCGCTACGGCCCATGAGGCGGTTGAAATGCCAGTACTTCAGGTCGGATTTGCAGTCGGAGTTGAGGTTGCCGATCTCGGTGGCGAAGGCCATGCAGGCGGAGTGGTGGCCGAAGGGAATTTGCAGGAGCCCCGGCACCTGGAGGTCGCCGTCGATGGTCTTGGGGATGCCGATGACCTGGGTGCCGACCTCTCGGAGATTCTCCGCCAGGAAGGCGGCGTTGGTGTTGGAGTCGTCGCCGCCCACCACCACCAGGCCCGAGAGCTGGAGTTCGGCGCAGGTCTGGCGGCACCGCTCCATCTTTTCGGGGTTGTCGATCTTGTCCCGGCCGGTTCCCAGCAGGTGGAAGCCCCCGGAATTCCGGCAATGGTCCACCATCTCCCGGGTGATTTCCTGGTGCCGGTTGGTGACGATGCCCATGGGGCCGGCCAGGAAGCCGATGAGCCGGGACTCCGGGTTGGCCCGTTTGGCGGCCTCGAAGACCCCGGCGATGACATTGTGCCCGCCGGGAGCCGGGCCCCCCGAGAGGACGATGCCGATGGTCCGGGCCGGCTCGGTTGGCGGCGCCGCGGCGGCAATGACCTCGAGGAGCCGGTTCCGGCTCACGAAAGGCAGCTGCTCCTGCGCCACCCGCAGCACTTCCAGGTCGAAACCCGCCAGGGGGCGGACGACGCCGATGCCGGCCGCCAGCCGCGGGCACAGGCAGGGCTGATAAGAGCGCCGCTCCACCCGGAAGGGGGTCTCGTTCCCCAATAGTTCGTCAACCATCGGCGAATCTTGACTCTGACCATGGGGCCGGCCGGTCATCTAAATCTCCTTTGCCTGGAAAAAATGTAAAATTGGCGGCACCGGCTTCCAGCCGGTCGCCGGCGCCGGCTAAGCGTTCATGCCAATTTGGGGGCGTCCCCGACCATGAAAGCTTTGGGTAGGGGCGGGTTTTAAAACCGCCCCTACAGGGACTTTCACGCTAAACGTTCATGGACCCCAAGGGTTTCAGCCCCGCAGATGAAAAATCCCCCCTACCCCCCTTTATTAAAGGGGGGTTTAAAAAGTCCCCCTTTGAAAAAGGGGGATTTAGGGGGATTGGGGGGTTCACGGAAAAGCCTGCGGCTGCCAATTGAGGCGGCGGCCTGAGCCTCCCTTATTTCATCCTTTCTTTCAACTTGCGGACGTTTTCGGCGATGGGCCGGTCGTTGAAGATGCCGGAGCCCGAGACCAGCACGTCCGCGCCCGCGGCCACGATCTCGTCGATGGTGTCCAGCTGCACCCCGCCGTCCACCTGGATGAGCACCGGCAATCCCTGTTCGTCGATCATTTGCCTGAGGCGCCGCACCTTGGGCAGGACGCCCCGGATGAACTTCTGCCCGGCAAACCCGGGGTTCACCGTCATCAGCAGGACCAGGTCCACTTCCTTGAGGACATATTCC
>JBGPBR010000003.1:0-19099 GCA_041481325.1 Desulfobaccia bacterium | reverse complement strand
CCGGCCGCCACATCTTCCAGCCCTCGGTGCAGATGCACAACCGGGGCAACGGCAAGGGCGGCGGCATCGCCGCGGTGGGCCTGATTCCCGAAGCCCTGGGGGTCTCCCAGGAAATCCTGGATGAAGATTACCTCATTCAGATCGCCTACCTGGATAGCGAGGTCCGGGCCCAGGTGGAAGCCCAGTTCATCACCAACGTCTTCCGGGTGGACCACTCCCGGCGCCAGCCCACTATCGACAACTGGCACGATCTCCCGGGTTTGATGGTCAAACCCCCGGGCGTCTGGCAGTATTTCGTCCGGGTGAAACCCGAGGTCCTGCAGTATTTCATTCAGCGCCACCGGCTCTACGGCGTGCCCTGGCGCAAGGTGGAAGACGAGTTCGTGGCCCAGAACTGCTACAAGCTCAACGAGTCCTATTACGCCTCCCTGGGGGAGAAAAAGGCCTTCGTGCTGTCCCAGGGCCGCAACATGATGATCCTGAAGATCGTGGGCTACGCTGAGGAAGCGGCCCTGTACTACCAGTTGCTGGACTTCAAGGCCCACATCTGGATCGCCCACCAGCGCTACCCCACCCGGGGGCGGGTCTGGCACCCCGGCGGGGCCCATCCCTTTGCGGCCTTGAACACCGCCTTGGTGCACAACGGCGACTTCGCCAACTACTTTTCGATGAGCGAGTACCTGAGCCAGCGCCACTTCTACCCCCAGTTCCTGACGGACACCGAGGTGGCGGTCTTGACCTTCGACCTCTGGCACCGGCTCTACGGCTACCCCCTGGAGTACGTCATCGAGTCCATGGCGCCCACCACCGAGCGGGACTTCGACCTGCTCAGCCCGGAGCGCCAGCGGATTTACCGGCACCTCCAGGCCACCAACATCCACGGCTCCCCCGACGGGCCCTGGTTCTTCATCATCGCCCGGAACGACCCCGACCGCAACCGCTTGGAGCTCATCGGCATCACCGACACCTCCATGCTGCGGCCCCAGGTCTTCGCCCTGCAGGAAGGCGAGGTGCAAATCGGGCTCATCTGCTCGGAAAAGCAGGCCATTGATGCAACCTTGGCGTCCCTGGCCGCGGAAGACAGCCGCTTCTGCCCGGTGGCCGACCTCTACTGGAACGCCCGGGGCGGCAGCGCCACCGACGGCGGCGCCTTCATCTTTTCCCTGGAGGCCAATAACGGCGGCCGCGCCCTTACCTGCCGCGACAAGTTCGGCAAGGCCAAGTCCGTGCCCTGGTACCAGCGTCCCTGGGACGGCACCGTCCTGGAGGTGAGAACGGACGAAGACTCGGAGCTCGCCCGCCAGGTCAAGGCCCGCCTGGCCGAGGACTTGACCGGCCAGCCGCTCTACCAGTGGGCCCGGGGCCGGGTCGCCGGCTGGACCTACGCCACCTTCCGGGAGGTCCTGGAAATCGCCACGGCCCAGGCCAGGCTGGGCGACGACCCAAAGGTCGCGGCCATCAATGCCCTCACCCTGCTCCTGGACCGGCGCTACGACCCGGGCGACAAGAAGCGCAGCCACCTCATCCGGCTGATCATGGACGCCCTGACCGCCATCTTCAAGGACACTCCCAAGGTGGGGACCGCCAGCCCCAGCCGTTACCGCTGGGTGGATTGGGAAACCCGGGATTACCTGGCCGCGCCTTCCCACCCCGACCGCATCCTGGTACTGGATGCCGCCGGCTTTCCTCCGGAAGGGGAAGAGTGCGACGCCCGGTTCCTATGCCGGGCCTACGGTCTGGGCTGGAGGCAGTTCATTACTTACGGCTACCGGGGCCAGCGCTTCCTGGGATGCGGCCTCGGGGCGGACACCGACGAGATGCGCCTCGACGCCTACGGCAGCACCGGCGACTACCTGGCCTCGGGCATCGACGGCATGTCCATTTACGTCCACGGCAACGCCCAGGACCAGTTGGGCCAGATCATGAAGCGGGGCAAACTGGTGGTCCACGGCGACGTGGGCCAGACCTTCATGTACGGCGCCAAGGGGGGCGAGGTCTACGTGGCGGGCAACGCCGCCGGCCGGCCCTTCATCAACGCGGTGGGCCGGCCCCGGGCCGTCATCAACGGCACCGCCCTGGACTTCCTGGCCGAATCCTTCATGGCGGGCAATCCCTTCAAGGGCGGCGGTTTCATCATCGTCAACGGCCTGGAGTACGACTCCCGGGGCCGCATCAAGTCCCAGAGCACTCCTTACCCCGGCTCCAACCTCTTTTCCCTGGCCTCGGGCGGGGCCCTCTATATCCGGGACCCCTACCAACAGGTGGTGGAGGAGCAGTTGAACGGCGGGGAAATCGTGCCGCTCAGCGCCGCGGACTGGAACCTCATCCTGCCTTACCTGGAGGAGAACGAGCGCCTCTTCGGCATCTCCTTGGAGCGGGACCTCCTCACGGTGGAGGGCAACCAGCGGCATCCGGACCAGGTCTACCGCAAGGTCCAGGCCGTGAAACTGTCGGTCCTCACCCAGGTGGAGGAATCCTGGGAATAAGGAAGATCGTGGGAGGGGCCAGAGGCCCTTACCCCCTACCCCAAACCATAAGATTAGAGGCGACCCGTTGGGTCGCCTTTTTTTTTTGGGGAGGGTTACCATAAAATAGGTCGGACGATGGATTGCATCATTTCTCGTTCCCAAGCCCCTGTTCCGAAAAGTTTAAAGTTTAAGGTTCAAAGTTCAAAGTTAATGGTGCGCATCGCGCCCCATAATAAAAGCCTACAACTTTTCATGACTTATGGGTGAGCCAAGGGCTCATGAATTACTGCTTGGGAACGCAGATTTTCCCCCAAGCTCTGCTTGGGGACCTCTGGATATTACCCAAAACCTACTGAAATTACGCGATTTCTTTTAGCCAAGCAGGTGGTCGGGAACCGGGATGCGGTGAATGATGAACCGTGGAAAAGCCTTGAAAAAAAATGTGGCCGGGTTGGGGGGACCCGGCCACGGAAAGGAGAAATGGATACGAACTTTTAAGGGGGGAATGGGGGGTAACCTTAAACGGTTCGTATTCTCCTTTTCTATTGATGCAGAAGTTGTGCCAAATTCACCCTATATAAAATACTTATTAATATCAAATAGTTATAAATATTTCCCTGCAAGGCCAGACAATTTATTAAACTTTCCGGTCACATTTCTTTGACCGGAAACCGGGTCCATTGGGTATCTATCTAATTTTACAGCGATATTCCGGTACAAAATTTTAGCCCGGCCTTTCCATAACCCTTACCGACGATAAGGTCTGCCCCGGACAACCGCTGAAAACCTCCGGCCTGGCGCAGTTATCCTCCTGAGCGCCGCGCCGCGTCTTTATTTTCACCTGCTGGCCTAAGAACCGTTTTTCCCTTTGCCGGCCGGTTTTTTAGGTTGACAGGACCTATCCTCTGCTCATAGAATTGTGAAAAATTTAACAAGAGAGGTGGGTTATGGTCTTTCCCGGGTCCGGGGTGGAGGTCAACCCTCTCATTCCACCCCTCGTCGCCCTGGTGGTTTCCACCTTCACCTCCATGGGCGGGGTCTCAGGGGCCTTTCTGCTCCTGCCCTTCCAGGTCAGCATCCTCAACTTCACCAGCCCGGCGGTAAGCCCCACCAACCTGGTCTACAACATCGTGGCTATCCCCAGCGGGGTCTACCGGTTCATCCGGGAGGGCCGCATGAACTGGCCGGTGGCCTGCGTCACCATCCTGGGGACGCTGCCCGGCCTCTGGTTCGGGGCCGTGATCCGCACCGACCTGCTG
This sequence comes from Desulfobaccia bacterium, assembly GCA_041481325.1. Classification (GTDB taxonomy): domain Bacteria; phylum Desulfobacterota; class Desulfobaccia; order Desulfobaccales; family 0-14-0-80-60-11; genus DASWLF01. Next base: position 15,372 of record JBGPBR010000003.1, on the reverse strand, counting down.
CCGAATCCCAGGAATTTCAAACTCTTCGTCGGCTGCGTCCTGCTCTACATCGGGCTCCGGCTGCTCTACGACCAGACCCACTGGGCCAAGCGCCAGAAGACCAAGATCCAGGAATTCGAAGCCCAGGTCCAGGAGCGCTTGCAGCGGGTCTTGCAAAAGTCCGGGCAAAGCACCGGCCGGGGCCTGCCCCCGGAGGCCCGGGTCAAGACCGCCCACTGGAGTTGGCGGCAGGTTTCATATGGATTTCTGGGCGAGGTTTTCACTTTCAACGCCCCGGCCCTGTTCCTGCTGGCCCTGGTGGTGGGGCTCATCGGCGGCATTTACGGCATCGGCGGCGGCGCCATCATCGCCCCTTTCCTGGCCGCCATCTTTAAGCTGCCCATGTACACCATCGCCGGCGCCGCCCTCCTGGGGACCCTGGTCACCTCGGTGGCCGGGGTGGGCATCTATTACGCCATGGGGATTCCCCCGGACCTGGCCCTGGGAGCGCTCTTCGGCATCGGCGGTTTCGCCGGCATGTACATCGGCGCCCGCCTCCAGAAGTATTTCTCCGGCACCGTCATCCGCATCGGCCTGGGGGTGATCATCTCCGTCCTGGCCCTGCGCTACATCGCGGGCTTCTTTTGGGGTTGAGGCAACTCGGAGGGAGCGGAGCCGGTTATTCTGGTGCGAAAAGCTTTGAGTTTTGAGTTCCAAGGTAAAGGAAAAAGGTAGGGTGGGCATGGCCCACCCGCTACCTTGCCCCGGCGCCGCGTGGGAAATGCGGGACAGCCGGATGCTGGGGCCCGGCGCAGGCTAAAGCCTGCGGCTACCAAATGGGGCGGGCCGGGAGTCGCGCTCTACCTTGTTTTCCATGGTTTATGGGCGAGCCGAAGGCCTCTGCGCGCCTGCCAATCCTGCCCGCTTGACCTGGACATCCCTATGATTTCCCTTGACAATTCCCTTCAAGCCCTTTAAGTCTGCTCTTATCACCGCTTCATAAGGGTTGGATCATGAACTTCCTGGGGGTGGATGGCTGCAGGGGAGGTTGGCTCGCCGTAACCCTCGCCCTGTTCAGTAGCTGGGAGGTAAACTTATTTAAGCGAATTTCACAATTGTGGGACCGTTACGCGGAGGCGGCCTTGATTCTCATTGATATTCCCATCGGTTTAAGGCAAGGCAGCCCCGAGCCCGGGAGTCCCGAACGTCAGGAACGCCGGTGCGACCAGGAGGCGCGGAAACTGCTGGGACCGAGAAGGTCTAGCGTCTTCCGGGTCCCCTGCCGGCCGGCGGTTTACGCCGGGTCCTATGACGAAGCCATAATCACAAACCAAGAACTGACGGGAAAACGGATTTTCAATGCGACCTGGAATATCGTCGACAAGATTCGGGAGATGGACGAATTTCTGTTTGACAATCGCCAGGCCCGGGAATCCATCCTGGAAACCCACCCGGAACTTTGCTTCTGGAGTTTGAATGGCTGCCGGCCGCTTAAATATCCCAAGAGGCGGGAAAATGGCTACCAGGAGCGCCTGCGGCTGCTGGCGTCCAGATATCCGCCAGCCACCGACATCGTCAACCATGCCAGGTCCCGGTATTCCCGCCAGGAAGTTAAAAACGACGATATCTTGGATGCCCTGGCCGCGGCCCTGACGGCGCGGCTCGGCTTTGACAACCTTTCGTCCATCCCCAGGCAAGGCGAGAAAGATTCCCAGGGTTTGCCCATGGAGATGGTTTATTTCTTATTCTCTTTTTATCAATCCGAAAGGGCATTAATTGATACTTGATTAATTCCTCCGACTTCAACCTGACCGGCTTATGATCCTGGAATTCTCCGAAAAAGGCATCGTCTTCTTCCCGGACCCGGTGCTGGTGGGCACCCCGGCGGATTTGGGGTTGAAGTACGAAGAGGTCCGGTTTGCCGCGGCAGACGGAGTGCAGCTCCACGGCTGGTGGGTGCCCAAGCCCGGGGCGCCGGTGTTTCTCTGGTTCCACGGCAACGCCGGCAACATCAGCCACCGCTTGGAAAATATCAAGCTGCTGCACGACCTGGTGGGGGTGCAGGTTTTCATCTTCGATTACCGGGAATACGGCCAATCCCAGGGGCGCATCAGCCGGGAGGGCACCTACCTGGACGCGGCCGCGGCCTATCGCTACGCCACCGAAACCAGGGGCGTCGCCGCCAGAGATCTCGTCCTCTTCGGCCGCTCCCTGGGCACGGCACTGGCGGTGGATCTGGCTATTAAGGCGGGGTGCCGCGCCCTCATCATCGAATCGCCCTTCACCAATTCCTCGGATATGGCCAAATTGTTCGCGCCCTTCCTGTTCGACTGGCGTCCCCGGGTGCCCTACGACAACCTCGGCAAGATTGGCCAGGTCAAGGCGCCGGTGCTCATTATTCACGGCTCCGAAGACGAAATCATCCCGGTGGAGATGAGTTTCCGCCTCTTTGCCAAGGCCGGGGACCCCAAGGAACTGTACATCATCCCCGGGGCCCATCACAACGACACCTACCTGGTGGGCGGCCGGGAATATTTCCGGCGCCTCCAGGCGTTTATCTTTCCTAAAACTTTTTAGTGTCGCCTCCCACCAGTAGTTTTACAAAGTTCTCGCTTTTATTCCCTCCCCCTTGATGGGGTCAGGGTAGAGGTGGCAAAAATAATATGAGATTATGGTATGTTAGCCAAAACCAAATTCCCCCTCCCCCTAACCCCCTGCCACCGGGGGAGGGGGAATAACTGAATGGAATTTTGGAAGATATTTCCGGGACCCAACCTTAGTAGCCGGGCGAAATTACCAAACCTTCTGACTTAACCCGCCCAGGGGGTTCTTGATGGAGCGCGAACCAAAACCTTTTAGGGAGGTAATCGGGTGGGCCACGCCTTCCGACCACAACTTTTCAGGGCAGTCATTCATGAGCCTGCGGCCTGCCGGTAAAGCATAAAAAGCATCGCAGGCACAGGCCTTCCAGCCTGTGCCTGAAGATGGTTGAGGGTGGGCCGGGCCCACCCTAGATGTATCTCTCTATTCTTGAAACTCAAGACTCGAAACTCGAAACCAAAAACTTTCCAAGACAGAGGCCGCATGGCTTCCAGGCCGACCGTGATGATTGCGCCGGGCGGTTAAGGCAGGTCGTTCTCTCCTTGGGAGAAATGGCCAGGGGCTTTATCAGGATTTAGACATTTCCTTAATTTTCAGCTCACGGGATTCCCCCGGACCGCGGGCTGCCTTGGCATTTTTTTCCCCCTCCGGGGCGGCTGCGGCAACAAGCCCCGGCTCCCGTCTCGCGTCCCAACCCGGTCAGACTCCGCCGGGGTTGGCCTTTGCAAGACCTCCTCTAATTCTTCCAGGCAGGCGTCGGCCTGTCGCGCCACGGAGAGCAGGCTGAACAAAACGATGAGCAGTACCGCCCCCAACAGGAGGCCCAGCACCGCGGCGCCGGATAACCATAAGGACACCTCTTCCCTCCTCTGGCTGTTCACGTGCCTAAGTTACTGATTTCCTTAAATATGGCGACTGTCCCGCCGCGATTCTTCGCCGCCTGAGGCGCCTCGGAAGACCTAAAATAGCCTTTGACAATAATCGCGGTTATTTCCGGATAAGTCCTAAGCCTCAGCCCCCTGGGCGTAATTCCGCAGCTTGGGCCGCAGGCGGTACATGGCCTGGGTGTGCAACTGGGAGATGCGGGATTCGGTGTAGCCCATGATCTGCCCGATCTCCTTCATGGTGAGTTCTTCGTAATAATAAAGGGAAATCAGCAACTTTTCCTTGTCGGGCAGGGACTCGATGGCCCGCACCATGATCTCCTGGAGCTCGGCGAAATGGACTTCCAGGAACGAATCCCGCAGGTTTTCGTCATGGAGGATCTCCGGGAGGTCGGCTTCGGACAGGCTCAGGTTGCCGCCGCCGGTCTTGCGCCCTTCCAGGGCCACCAGGGAAACGGTTTTGGTTTCATCCAGGAGGTGGTGGAAATCCTCCAGGTCCAGGCCCAGCAGTTGGGCCACTTCCTCGGCTTCCGCCGGCCGCCCCAGGCTCTTTTGCAACTGGGCGTAGGCGTTCTCGAGGAGATGAGACTTTTTTCGCACCGAGCGGGGGGTCCAGTCCAGGCTCCGGAGTTCGTCCAGCATGGCTCCCTTGATGCGAAACTCGGCGTAGGTCTTGAAATTGATATTCTTGCCGGGGTCGAACTTTTGGATGGCGTCCATCAGCCCGATAATGCCGGAGCTCACGAGATCGTCCTGGGAAATATGGGACGGCAGGCGCAGGGCCAGGCGGGAGGCAATATACCTGATGAGGGGGGCGTATTGCAGGACCATCTGCTCCTGGTAGCCAGGGTCGACTTTGGGGGAGCCGTAGCCAAAGACGGCCAAATCTTCTCGAACCAAGGTCGCTTTTTCCATAATTTGCCCCGTTCTCAGCCCGGCCCACCGCCGGGGTGGTCCCACAGGCGGCTCCAGAAAAACCTGAGGCTGCCTGCCATCCCGCCCCGCGGCGGCAACTGCCGCAACCGCTGGGCCAATTGAATAAAGGATTTGCTGGCCGGAGCCTGGGGGTACAGGATCAGGACCGGCTGCTGCCGCATGACTGCCTGGGGAATGGATTCGTCGTGGGGGATAAATCCCAGATATTCCAGGTGGATATCCACCCCCAGGAAGCGTGCCGCCACCATCAATAGGGTGCGGTGCACCGCTTCGGCTTCCTGGGACCGGGAAAGGCCGTTCACCAGCAGCTTGAAGTGCCTCTCGCCGTGCCGGGTCGCCAGGATTTTGATCATGGCGTAGGCATCGGTGACTGAGGTGGGCTGGTTGTTGGCCACCACGATGCGCTCCTGGGAAGCCAGGTTAAAGAAGATGACGTTGCCCGAGATGCCGGCGCCGGTGTCGATCAGGACCACGTCCAGGTTTTCGGCGTAGTGGTCCAGTTCGTTCAGCAGCAGGAGCTTCTGAAACTTGTCCAGTTCCGCCAGGTCGGCAATCCCCGATGATGCCGGCAGGACCTTGACTCCTTCAGGCCCCGGGACGATAACTTCCGCCAGGGTTTTCCGGAGGGAGAGGACGTCGTAGATGGTGAACCGGGCCGTCAGCCCCAGGAGGATGTCCAGGTTGGCCAGTCCCAGGTCCGCGTCGATGAGTAGGACCTTGAGCCCTTGCCGGGCCAGGGCGATCCTCAGGTTCGCCACGATATTGGACTTGCCCACGCCGCCTTTGCCGGAGGTCACCGCGATGACCCGCAGGGGCGCGGCGCCACCCCAAATTTCGGCCGCGGCCAGGTTTCGGGAATTTTGATCGGTTTCGGTGAGCAGCATCGGCTTCATCTTCCTTCCCACCTTGCTCTCAGAATTGCAGCCACTGCGGGCCCGCGGCCGCAGCCCACCAGTGGGAGATTTTTGGCAACCTGAGGCAGACCCGGGGCACCGGCACCCTCCGGTCAGACGGCGGCAGATTGCTCTCCCGGGCCCCGGGGGGTGCGGCCCGCGGCGGTTTTATCCAGCCGGTGGTCATTGGGGCGCCGCCATCAAACCCACTTGGCCCTTGCCCCATCGCCTTCTCCGCCCCCTTGATTTCCCTTCCCGTTTCACCCTTCGCCCTTCCGCCCCCCCTCTCGCCCTTCTCGCCCCTTTCGGCCCTTTCGTCTGGCCGGCCGGGGACCAGGTTTGGGTCCGGCTTGGTGGCATTACTCCTTTGAGCAATGTTTGTGCCAGCCGCTTGACAGATTTCGGGGGCGGGAAGAAGGCGGCGGTGGCGGCGGCGGCAATGTTCCGAAACCCTCGCCAGGTAGTGGTTTTCATTAGGAATATTTTTTTAGGAGGGGGCCGCGGCCGCGGCCGTCGCGGGCAGGTTGGGGGGGGATTCCCAGAGGCGCCACCCCGGTCAAGCGTCAGAGAAGCTTCTGGGCGTCAAGATATTGACGCTTGCCAAGCCCCTGCGCTTGTGTTAAAAGAAAGTGAGTTAATTTACTAAGATAGGCGTTTAATCATGCCCCGTCCCGGAGTTCCAGACTCCTACCGCACCCAGGCCCGGGCCCAGGGTTTCGTGGCCCGGTCGGTGTACAAACTTAAAGAAATCGACGAAAAATACCGCCTCTTTAGCGAGGGGCAAAGGGTTTTAGACCTGGGCTGCAGCCCCGGCTCCTGGATGCAATATATTGCTTCCCGGGTAGGAGCCACCGGCCTGGTGCTGGGGGTGGACCTGAGCCCGCCGGCCATCAAGCTGGCGCCACCCCTATACTTTGTGCCCGGCGCGGTTGGAACCCTAGACTTGGAGGCCATCACCGCCATCAGTCCCAATTTCGAGGTGGTGGTGAGCGACCTGGCCCCCAAGACCACCGGGATGCGGGCCGTGGACCAGGAGCGGTCCCTGACCTTGGCCCTCCAGGCCTGGGAGCTGGCCCGCCGCTGTTTGCGGCCGGGCGGCCACTTTCTGGTCAAGGTCTTCGAAGGGCCCGGCACCGCCGCCCTGGCCGCGGCCTTGAAAGAGGCCTTCGGCCAGTGCCGGCGCCTGAAACCCGCAGGTTCCCGCCCGGCCAGCCCCGAGGTCTATCTGCTGGGCCTCGGCCGCCGGGGCGCTCAGGAGTAGCGCTCAGGTTTTAGTTTTTAGCTTTCAGCTATCAGCTATCAGCAAAAAGAAGGCATCCCGCCGCCATATTGTGGGGCATGAGGATGCGTTTGCTGAAAGCTGACCGCTGACCGCCAGTTAAGGAGGACCAGCCGCAATGTCCGGCCATTCCAAATGGAGCACCATCAAACGCAAGAAAGGGGCGGTGGACGCCAAGAGGGGCAAGATCTTCGGCAAGCTGGCCAAAGAGATCACCGTGGCCGCCCGCCTCGGGGGCGCCGACCCCGGCGGCAACCCCCGCCTCCGGGCCGCCATGCTCGCGGCCCGGGCTGAAAATATGCCCAGCGACAACGTCACCAGGGCCATCCGCCGGGGCACCGGGGAGGGCGGCGGCGCCGTCCTGGAAGAGCTGGTCCTGGAAGGCTACGGCCCCGCGGGCGTGGCCCTCATGGTGGAGAGCCTCACCGACAACAAAAACCGCACCGTCGCCGACGTGCGCCACCTTATGACCAAGCACGGCGGCAACCTGGGTGAGCCCGGCTGCGTGGCCTGGATGTTCGACCATAAAGGGGTCATCGTCTTCGACCGGGACGGGGTCCAGGAGGACGACCTCCTGGAGGCCGCCCTGGAGTCCGGCGCCGAGGACTTGCAAAGCGACGAGAGCATGTTCGAGGTGCTCACCGACCCCGCCAGCTTCCTGGAAGTGAAAGAAGCCCTGGAGGCCAGGGGGTTCAAACCGGCGCTGGCCGAGCTGCAGCTCCGGCCCAAGACCACCGTTAAAATCGCCGAAGAGAAATCCGCCCTGCAGGTTCTGAAGCTGGTGGAGCTGCTGGAGGAGCACGACGACGTCAACGACGTCTTCGCCAACTTCGACATCCCGGACCAACTGCTCGAGGCCTTGATTTGAGCCGGGTAATCCTGGGCGTGGACCCCGGCTCCCGGTACACCGGCTTCGGGGTCATTGCCGGGAGCGGCCAAAAAATCCTGCACCTGGCCTCGGGCCAGATCAACGCCGGCGCCGGGTCCCTCCTGGAAAACCGCCTCTGTCGGATTTATGACGGTCTCGAGGAGTTGGTCCACACCCACCGGCCCGACGCGGTGGCGGTGGAGGAGATCTTCCTGGCCGCCAACGTCAAGAGCGCCTTCGTCCTGGGCCAGGTGCGGGGCGTGGTCCTGCTCCTGGCCGCCAAGGCCGCCCTCCCGATCTTTCAATACCCGCCCCTGGTGGTGAAGAAGGCCGTGGTGGGCTATGGCCAGGCCAGCAAGGCCCAGGTGCAGCTCATGGTGGAGCAGATGCTGGGGCTGAAATTGGCCAGCCAACACGCCGCCGACGCCCTGGCGGTGGGCCTGTGCCATTTCTTCCACCGCCGCTGGCCGGGTGGCGCCCCATGATCGGCTATCTCGAAGGCCAGCTCCTGGACAAACACCCCGGCTACCTGGTCCTGAAGGTGGGCGGCGTGGGCTACCAGGTGCTGATCCCCCTGTCCACCTTCTACGCCCTGCCCGAGCCCCCGGCCCCGGTGGCCCTCCTGATCCATACCCGCATCCAGGACGAAGCCCTGAACCTCTACGGCTTCAAGACCCCGGAAGAAAAGGCACTCTTTCTCAGCCTTCTCGGCATTCCCCGCATCGGGGCCAAAATGGCCCTGAATATCCTGAGCGGCATCAACCCGGAGGAATTCGCCCAGGCCCTGGCCGCCGGCGACATCAAACGCCTGGCCGGCATCCCCGGCATCGGCAAGAAATCCGCGGAACGCATCGTCCTGGAATTGAAGGACAAACAGACCGCCGCCCCCGTCCCCTGGCGGCCCGCGACCCCCGGGGACCGGCTGACCCAGGACGCCCTCTCCGCCCTGCTCAATCTGGGCTACCCCAAAAACATGGCGGAAAAAGCCCTGGACGCAGCCCGGGCCCAAGGGGCCGGCACCCTGGAAGAACTCCTGCGCCAGAGCCTGAAAGTCCTGGCCAAGTGAGGCGGGGGGGGAGAGAGGGAAGGAGGGTTGAAGGCAGAAAGAATTGGGGGAAGGGGCTAAGGGCAAGAGCCCTTACGCTTACGAAAAACTCCCCCAAACCCACATCCCCAATCCCTTATGGTTGGTGGCACCGGCGGCCCGCCGGTGCAAAAGGTAGGGTGGGCCCGGCCCACCAAAGGTCGGGGCTGGTTTTGAACCCGCCCCTACGGCAGGGTCAGCGGCGGGCACGGGGGCCCCCCCCCAGGAAACATTGGGCAGGGCGGCCGTTCCCGGCCGGCTTCCCGAGTTAAGAGTTTTCCTAGGGTGCGTCTTACGCACCAAAAACGACGCGTAAGACGCGCCCTACGGAGAGGCAAAACCCGCGCCCCTGCTCGGGCAACCCGATGGAAACCTTCAATTTATGACCAACCGGGCGAAAATCATTATCGGCGACAGCAGGTCCATGCAAGAGATAGAGGATGGCACCGTAGATTTGGTGGTCACCTCGCCGCCGTACTGGCATATCAAGGACTACGGCATCCCGGGCCAGATCGGCTACGGCCAGACCCTGCACCAGTACCTGCGCGACCTGTACTGCACCTGGCGGGAGTGCTTCCGGGTCCTCCGGGAAGGAACCCGCCTCTGCCTCAACATCGGCGACCAGTTCGCCCGGGCCTCAATCTACGGCCGCTACAAGGTCATCCCCCTGCACGCCGAGTTCATCGCCCAGTGCGAGACCATCGGCTTCGATTTCATGGGCTCCATCATCTGGCAGAAAAAGACCACCATGAACCCCAGCGGCGGCGCGGTGGTCATGGGTTCCTACCCCTACCCGCCCAACGGCATCATTGAAATCGACTACGAGTTCATCCACGTCTTTAAAAAACCGGGGAAAAGCAGAAAAGTCTCGACAGAGATTAAAGAAGCCTCTAAGCTCACCAAGGAAGAATGGAAGGAGTTTTTCGCCGGACACTGGCATTTCGGCGGCGCCAAGCAGGTGGGCCACGAAGCCATGTTCCCCGCGGAGCTGCCCCGGCGCCTCATTAAGATGTTCACCTTCCGGGGCGATACGGTGCTGGACCCCTTCTTAGGGAGCGGCACCACCGCCAAAGTGGCCCTGGAGTTGGGCCGCCACGCGGTGGGTTACGAGATCAACGACGCTTTTCTGGCCGTCATCCGGGACAAGACTGGACTCGCCGGCCGGACCGGCCTCTTCGCATCCGTGGAAATCATCAGGCCTGATAAAGAATTTGTTAAACGGCCCGCAATCAATTATACTCCTGCAATTCAAGACGCCGAACCCCTGGGGGACGTGGACGGCCTGGACTTCAAGCCAGACCTGTGCCGGGTGGCCCGGATCATCGATGAGGCCACCATTGAGTTGCACAACGGGCAACGGGTCCGGTTCCTGGGGGTCAAGATCGAGCGGCGCCGGGAGGCCAAAGAGTATCTGTCCCGGCACCTTCTGGGTAAAAGCGTTTTTATCCGGAACCCCAATCCGGCCGGCGACGGCGCCATCCTGGGGTACGTGTATCTCAAAAACCGCATATTCGTGAACGGCCACCTGATCAAGTCCGGGCTGGGCTCCCCCGACCCGTCGGTGGAGCACCGCCTGGGGCCCAGGTTTGACCGGTACCTGGAGGAAAGTGGCCACAAGATTTGAGCTGTAAATCGAGACCTGACCCAAATATCCGAGGTTAATTTTCAGGGTAGCAAGTCAAGCTCAAGGGGTGCATCTATGAAGGACGGTTTAAAGCGTCACGGCATCCGCAACGTCGCGGCGGTTCACTGGAACCTGCCCACCTCAGCGCTGTACGAGGAGATCGTCTCCCGGAAGGAAGGCCTCATCGCCCATCTGGGCCCGGTGGTGGTGCGCACCGGGGAATATACCGGCCGTTCTCCCAAGGATAAATTCATCGTCCGGGAGCCGTCCAGTGAAGGGCACATCTCCTGGGGCCCCGAGAATCCCCCCCTGGCGCCGGAGAAATTCGACATCCTCCATGCCCGTCTCCTGGCATTCCTCCAGGGACGGGAGCTCTTCGTGCAGGACTGTTACGCCGGGGCGGACCACAACTACCGCATGCCCATCCGGGTGATCAATACCCAGGCCTGGCAAAGTCTGTTCGTGCGCAACATGTTCATCCAGATCAAAGACCAGAAGGAACTGGCGCACCACCACCCGGAATTCACCATTATCTGCGCCCCGAACTTCCACGCCATGCCGGAACTGGACGGCACCAATTCCGAGGCCTTCATCATCGTCAACTTCGCCCAGCGCCTGATTATCATCGGCGGCACCAGTTACGGCGGCGAGATAAAAAAGTCCATCTTCACCATCCTCAACTATTACCTGCCCCAGAAAGGGGTGCTGTCCATGCACTGCTCCGCCAACGAAGGCCGGGGCGGCGACACCGCCCTCTTCTTCGGCCTCTCGGGCACCGGCAAGACCAGCCTGTCCGCGGACCCGGAACGCAAGCTCATCGGCGACGACGAGCACGGCTGGGGGAATGAGGGCGTCTTCAACTTCGAAGGGGGCTGCTACGCCAAGGTAATCCGCCTGAGTCCCAAGGCGGAGCCTGACATTTATGAGTGCACCCGCAGGTTCGGCACCATCCTGGAAAACGTGGGGATCGATCTGGTCACCCGCCGGCTGGACCTGGACGACGACAGCCTGACGGAGAACACCCGGGCCGCCTATCCCATCACCCATCTGCGGCATATCGTGCGCTCCGGAGTGGCCCGGCACCCCAGGAACATCTTCATGCTGGCCTGCGACGCCTTCGGGGTCCTGCCGCCCATCGCCCGCCTCACTCCGGAACAGGCCGCCTACCACTTCCTGTCCGGCTACACCGCCAAGGTGGCGGGCACCGAACGGGGCATGGGCAATGAGCCCCAGATCACCTTCAGCACCTGCTTCGGGGCGCCCTTTATGGCCTTGCCGCCGGCGGTCTATGCCCACCTGCTCCGGGAGAAGATCAAGCGGCATCAGCCCGCCTGCTGGCTGGTGAACACCGGCTGGAGCGGCGGGCCCTTCGGGGTGGGGCACCGCATGGAGATCGCTTACAGCCGGGCGCTCTTGAGCGCCGCCATGTCCGGCAAGCTGGACCAGATCCCCACCTACCAAGAGCCCTTCTTCGGGCTGGAAGTGCCCACCACCTGCCCGGGGGTGCCCGATGACATCATGTACCCCCAGAAGACCTGGGCTGACCCCCAGGCCTACGAGCAGACCGCCCGGGACCTGGCGGGGCGCTTCCGGGAGAACTTCACCAAGTACGCGGCCAGCGTGGAGCCGGCGGTGCTCAAGGCCGAGCCCCGGCGCAGCGCCTGAGGGTAGAGGGGTTCTGGGGTCCGGGTTCTGGGTTCTCGGTAAAGCCGTTGGCAACGCCCAGGGAAGATCGAAAAATCTCATATCAACAAACTCGGTTAAAACTGCAGGGGCGGGTTTGAAACCCGCCCCAGGTATTTATCTTCTCGTTCCCAAGCTCCTGCTTGGGAACGCCAAATTTTTCCCCTAGCCCTGCTTGGGGACATCTTGATATTAATTACGCCTAACCTACTGTAATTACGCGATTTATTTTAGGAAAATAATGCAGGGCTGGCACTGCCCGCCCTGCAGGGTGCGCCCTGCGCCCCCTGCCCCCTCATATTTTCAACCCCGGGATTCGGTCCCAGCCCAGGAGGTGCACCGCGATGAAACCGGCGAGCATGGCCCCGGCCGCCGCCAGGGTCAGCCAGTCCCGGGGGGCCATCCTGATTTCCAGGAGATAGGTGCGGCGCGGGCTCATCTGAAAACCCCGGGCCTCCAGGGCCCAGGCCATGGTCTGGCTGCGGCGCAGGGTCAGGAGAAAAATTGGCGCCAGCAGCGGCAAGTGGCGCTTGAGGCGGGCCAGGGGTCCGCCCTCTTCCCATCTCAGTCCCCGGGCTTCCTGGGCTTCCCGCACCCGCACCGCGGTGGCGAAAATCTCCGGCACCCAGCGCAGGGCCAGGGCGAAGGCGAAGGCCCCGGCATAGGGCAGCCGCAGGCGCACCAGCCCCAAAAAGAGCTCTTCCGCCGGGGTGGTGGCCAGGAAAATCAACCCCGCCACCATCATGGTCCCCAGCTTCAGGAAGTTGGCGACGCCGAAGGCCAGGGACTCCCGGCTCACCCGCCACCAGAGGTGATTGGGACCCTGGGCCAGCCAGGACCAGGTGCCCAGGCTGAAGACCACCAGGGCGAACAACAGCCAGCGCACCGGCAGCACCGCCCGCCAGGCCCGGGCCAGGGCAAGATGCGCCAGCACCATCAGGGTGGCCACCCCCACCACCTCCGGCCTCTGGGGCAGCAGGACCATGGCGAAACTCACCCCCAAAAGGCCCAGCTTGGTGCGGGGGTCCAGCCGGTGAATCCAGGTGGCGGTAGGAGGCTGATAATTTGCTTGCATCGGCGGTTAACTTTTCAGAAAATCAGACTCTAATATAGCACAACCATTTTTTCCCGAGGAATCTTCTGATGGTGAAATATCTGTTGCTGGCCCTGATCCTGGTGGATGTGGTCCTCAACGTGACGGGACAGCTTTCCTTGAAGTACGGCATGTCCAAGATCGGCAACTTCTCCCTTTCCATGGCCACCCTGCCGCCGGTTTTCATGAAGGCGGCCACCAACCTCCATGTCCTCATGGGCCTGCTCTGCTACGGCCTGGGTTTCATGGTCTGGCTCATCGTGCTGGCCAAGGCCGAAGTGAGCTGGGCCTACCCCATGATCAGCCTGGGCTACGTCTTCACCGCCATCCTGGCCCGCCTGCTCCTGGGGGAGTCGGTGAGCGCCACCCGCATGATCGGCATCATGGTCACCTGCCTGGGGGTGTTCCTCATCGCCCGGAGCTGAGGCAAAAGGAAGGACTTAACCACCAAGGACACCAAGAGCACCAAGAAATACGGAAAATAAGATTAGCAGGACGGGCTTGGCCCCCCTGCTATTTTCTTGGGGTCCTTGGGGTTCTCGGTGGTTAAAACTCTTCAGTTCTTCATACCGATCTACGGTCCGAAAGCTGCCTGGTAGCCGCAGGCCCTTACAAAAAACCGGCGCGGCCCAGGCGAGACGCCAGTGCCGCTATCAAAGTTTGCCGAGCCTGGCCGTGGAGTGCAACTCGGTATCAGTCGTCTTCCGGAGACGCCCAGACGATATTGCGCTTGTTGATGATCAGAACCTTTCCGGGTTTACCCTCCAGGGTGGCGTCGAAGAGCACCAGAAACGGGTCGTCGATGCGGGTGAAAATATCGCTGACCCGCTGAATCATGGCCTCGTCGTGATGCAGATTGATCTTGCCTTTCAACGTAGAGCCGTCCACCATCTTGATGGCCACGGCCTTGGGATTCAGCTTGCGGCTGATAATTTTGACGTTCATGGCCTGCCTCGCGGCTGCCGCGGCCTGATGGCGAGTTGCAACCGAATAAGGGTCACAGGGGTCTCGCCGGTGCCGGCCCAAGCTAACGACTGCGGCTGCCTAAGATCGCCTGGTGGCGGCAATCCGGTATCAATGTTTTTCCGGGGTAAGTGGCGGCGCCTTTCTTTCTTCATATTTTCGGGCCGGCCCCAAGAAAACTTGAATTGCTGTCTTGGAAAGTTGGCGTAGGGTGCGTCTTACGCACCAATAAGTTACCGACTTTTCATGGTTTTAGAGTGAGCCAACGGCTCATGAGCGACTGCTTTGGAGAAGTCTTAAGTTTAGAGTTGCGAGAATAAAGAGGAAAGGCAGGGTGGGCCCAGCCCACCATTTTCTTTGCCCAAGCGCAGCTTGGGAAAATCTAGGACACCCGCCCCCGGGGGTCCGGTTACGGCGGCGCCGGGGGCGGCGGCGCGACCTCCCGGGGCCCAACCTCAGGTCCCGGGCCGCACCTTTCTTACCCCGTTGGCCAGTTCCCGGGCCCGGGCCATGGTTTCCTCCAGGTCCAGGGCCAGGAGGCGGCGGTCCTCAACCAGAACCCGCCCACCCACCAGCACGGTCTGGACATCGGCGCCGGTGGCGGCGTAGACCAGGTGCGAGTACGGATCGTACATGGGGGTCAGGTGCGGCTGATCCAGGTCCAGCACCACCAGGTCGGCCTTGTATCCCGGGGCCAGAGTCCCCACCTGGGCCTCCAGGCCCAGCACCCGGGCGCCCCCGGTGGTGGCCAGGTCCAGGGCGGCAGTGGCCGGCAGGGCCGTGGGGTCCAGGTGGCGCACCTTTTGGAGCTTGGCCGCGGCGTCCATCTCCTGGATCAGGTCCAGGTTGTTGTTGGAGGCGCAGCCGTCCGTCCCTAAACCCACCGGCACTCCCAGGGAGAGCATCTCCGTAACCGGCGCCATACCCGAAGCCAGCTTCATGTTGGACTCGGGGCAGTGGACCACCCCCGCGCCGCCGGCCGCCAACAGCTCCAGGTCCGCGTCGCTCAGGACCACCCCATGATCCGCCACCAGGCGCGGGGTCAGCAACCCCAGCCGGTGCAGATGTCCCACCGGGGTGGCGCCGTACCGGGCCTGGCAGTCGGTAACCTCCCGGTGGGTCTCCGACAGGTGGATGATGAGCCTGGTATCATGCCTGGCCGCCAAGTCCCCGCACCGCTGCAGCAACTCCGGCGAGCAGGTGTAGACCGCGTGGGGCTGGATGGCCACCCGGATCAGGGGATGCTCCTGCCAGGCCAGGCAGAGGTCCTCGCTGAACTTCAGGCCCGCCTCCGGCGGCCCGTAATTGGGGGAAGGAAAGTCGTAGAGCACCTCCCCCACCACCGCCCGGATGCCGGTGGCCGCCGCGGCCTTGGCCACCGCGTCCGCGAACAGGTACATGTCGCAGAAGGTGGTGGTGCCGGACAGGAGCATCTCCGCCACCGCCAGCTTGGTGCCCCAGTAGACGAAGTCCGCGTTCAGCTTG
>JBGPBR010000002.1:0-21380 GCA_041481325.1 Desulfobaccia bacterium | reverse complement strand
TGCTCGACGCCGAACTGTTTTACGCCTTGGGCGAGGCCCGGGCCAAAATGGAGAGCTGGTTGTACTGGTATAACGGGGAACGTCCCCATCAGAGCCTGGAATATCGGGCCCCACTGGAGGTCTGGGAAACGACCGCCCCTCTGGGGGCTCCGGTCGCTACGCTCCCTCCACCCCCAGAGGGGCTGCTGGGTAACCTGAGCCATGGTTGCTTTAAACCAACCCTCTCATAAAAAGTGTCTCACTTTTGGGGGCATCTCATCCCCACCCCCCCCAACCCGCATAAGGGCCATGGAAGGCGAGGCCTTCGGCCTCAACTTCCATGGCATAAAACTAAAAAGTGGCACAGGCGTCTCGCCTGTGCTATGGAAAATGTTATAATTTGTCCGCCTGCAGTTCCGCAACTCAGAACATCCAATTCCCATCCAGCCCTCATTTTTTCCCCCACCCTTGAGGGTAGGGTTAAGATGGGGTGAAATGGAAGGCAGCCCATGACCTCAGGAGACGAAAAGTCGGCCAAGGACCCCCTCGCCACCCCCCTGGCCGATGGCTACTGCTTCGTCTGCGGCCAAGACAACCCCCGGGGGTTCAAGATCGAAGTCCGCTACCGGGATGACCAGTTGGCCGCGGAGACCGAGCTCTCCCTGGACCGGGAGTTTCAGGGCTGGGCCGAGGTCATCCACGGCGGCATCCTGGCCACCCTGCTGGATGAGCTGATGGCCCACGCGGTCTGGCGCTTCGCTGGCCCCGGCCTCACCCTGAGCCTGGAAGTGCGTTTCCATGCGCCGCTCAAGCCCGGAGAGCTGATTCTGGTCCGGGGCCGGCTCCACCCCGGCAACGGCAGCCGCCGGACCGCCGAAGGGGAGATCAGCCGCCTGGCGGACGGCGCCCGCATCGCCTCGGGGAAAAGCCGGTTTCTGCTTTCAGGAAATCAAGCAGAAAAAGATTGACCGCCAAGACGCCAAGGGCGCCGAGAAATTTTTTTCTGGGTGATTTTTGGTATTCTTGGGGTCTTGGTGGTGAAAAAAACGGCAATGCTGCAAATTACCATCCTTATGGTGGGCAAAACCCGGGAAGGCTTCATCCGGGACGGCGTCGCCTTCTACCAAAAACGGCTCCAGCCTTTTATGCAGCTTATCCTGAAAAACGTCCGGGAAGAAAAAGAATCCCCCGGCCTCTCCCCGGAAATCATTAAAGCCCGGGAAGGCGAACGGCTCCAGGCCCAGTTGCCGCCCCGGGCCTGGGTGGCGGCCCTGACCCCGGCGGGCCGGGAGTTAACCACCGCAGAATTCGCCGCCTGGCTTACAGAGCGTGAATTTGCCTCCCGGCCCATAGCTTTTCTCATCGGCGGCCATTGGGGGTTATCTGACGAGGTGCTGGCCAGGGCCGACGAACCTCTGGCCCTCTCCCGCCTCACCCTGACCCACGAGCTGACCCGCCTGGTTCTCCTGGAGCAGCTCTACCGGGCCGCCACCATCAAGGCCGGCCACCCGTACCACGTTTAAAAAGCGGGGGAAGGTTAAAAGGGGAACTGGGAGGGAAAACTAACTGCTTCTTCCCTGGCCCGATTTTCCCCTCTTCCAACTTCCCCCTTCTCCCCTTCTTATTCAATCCAGTGCACGAACTTCTCCAACGGCTCCCGCTCGGTCCGGAAGGCGTTGGCCGGGGCCGCGGGGTCGGGGTGGCCCAGGGCGATGCCCACCGCGATCTTGTGGGCCGCGGTGAGGTTGAGGTGCCGGCGGACGATATCGGGGTAGAGCGCCAGCTGGGCCTCGATGCAGGTCCCCAGGCCCAGGGCGTGGGCCGCCAGGCAGAGACTCTGGGTGATGGCCCCCAGGTCGAACATGGTGTAGGGCTCGGCCAGGTCCCTATTGAAAATCACGTAGATGAGCACCGGAGCGTCAAAGGCCCGGGTCATTTTCACCATGTGGGCCCAGCGGGAAGCCTTGTCGTCCCGGGCGACTCCCATGGTGCCGAACAGGCCCGCGGCGCAGGCCATGTACCGGCTCTTGTAGGCGTCCGGGAAAGTCCCGGGCATGGCCACGTCCGGGTTGGGAGGCACCTTGCCCTCAAAAGCCGCCGCCAAATCCGCGCTCAGGCCCTTCACCTTGGCCCCGGCCGCCACCACCAATTCCCAGGGCTGGGTGTTGCCCCAGGAAGGGGACCAGCGGGCTGCCTCCAGTATCCGGTTGAGAAGCTCCCGCCCCACCGCCTCGGATTTGAAGGCCCGGATGCTCCTCCTGGTTCTCAGGGCTTCCAGCAGTTCCATTTTGCCACCTCCAGGTTTATTCGGGAAAACTCGGTAGTCGCCCTTGTTTTCTGGGTGACTCCTGGGATAATAATGAGGTTGGGAGCCCTAACCTGTCAAATCTTTTCTTGCCGGATTCTGGGACTGTCACTGCCTGCCGGGTTGGCGGCCTTCCCCATCGGTGGTTAACGGAGGACATTCATGGCGTCCGGATGGCAAATCGTCGCCTTTCCCCTGATCCTGCCCTGGCGGGAGGAATTTTGGACCCTGCCGGTCTATTTCCCGGACCTGCTGGTTGGGGTCATCCAAGGCTGGCCTCCGCAGCTCCCTTACCTGGGAATCCCTCTCCCCCCGGAGGCTGAGCCGCACCCCCAGGAACTCAAACACTACCGCCCGGGAGACCTGCGCCAGTGGCGGGCCTTCAAGGATTTTCAGGAGGAGCAGGGAGAAGGGGTGGATTTGCTCCAGGCCATCCGCAGGTACGGGGAAGCCAAGGCCCCGGATGAGCCTCCGGCCCCGAATGAGCCTCCGGCCCCCGCAGCCTGGTCCCTGGCCTGGCAGTTGGAAAAGATGGAGGCCGATCAGGACGCCCAAATGCTGCTGGTGGACCGGGGACAGGATTGGCTGAATGAGATTCTCACTCCGGAGCCCTGGGAGGACAAAGTGTCCTTCGGGCCGGTCCCCGGGGTGAGCGAGATGGTGGACCCGGACCTGGCCCGGCTGCGCTACCGGCTCTGGCTCCGGGTCTTGGCCCCCTATCTCCGGGAACCCTGGACCCCTTTGCTTCTGGGGCGCACTTCCCGATCCCTGTTCCTCACCCTCAAAGGCTGGCCGGATTGGACCGGTCTCAGAAAAGTCCAGATCCCGCTGCCCGGGTGCCGGACCGCGGCGGAATGGCTCAAGGTTGCCGGCGAGACCGGGGCGCCGCCCTGGCTCCGGGGATTCCAGGAACTTTTGGCCGCGCTCCTGGCCGTCGCCGCCCAAGAGGAGGACCTTGGGGACGCGGACCGCAGGCTAAAGGAGTTTGTGGAAGATGCGGTGATGGCCCGGTGGCCCTGCCCGGCCGTCTGGCGGTGGGACCTGGAAATCTGGCTGCCGGACACCCCGGGGGAAGAGGAAGGCCCGGTCCTGTGTTGGGGGGGCGCCGGCGCCGGGGTCTTGCCCGGTTAAATGCGGGATGCGGTTATTCAGTTAGATGAATAATCGTGACTATTGACCAAAGATAGAGCAGACGACGGACTGCTTCATTTCTCGTTCCCAAGCTCCTGCTTGGGAACGAATATTTTTGGCCCAAGCTCTGCTTGGGCACATCTTGATATTACCCCCAACTATTAGACGGGATACTTTTTCGCCAAGCAGTAGCTTGGGAATCAGGATTTAAAATAAGCAATTCAAAGGTTATTTGTTGCCGGGGCGGAGCCGGGTGTCCGCCTGCGATTTTGGGGGCAGAAGCGCCGGTGCGGCTGCCGTCCCCTTAAGGGTGCCTGCGCCGCACCCGGTTGGGTCCGGTAAGCCGGCCGGGGCTTGCCGACGACTTATTCTGGTTCAGGCAAGGCTTTCAGGGGTTGGGAGGAAACTATCTTCCCCGCGGCGATCTCCCGCAGGGCCATGACGATCTCTTTGTTGTCCCCTTTGACCAGGACCGGGGCGCCGCGGTAGATCTGGCGCACCCGCTTGGCCGCCAGGTGCACCAGGCCGAAGCGGGTGGGCACCTGCTCCAGGCAGTCTTCGATGGTTACCCGTGCCATATATCTTTCTCCAGTGAATGCCGCTTGGATTTTGGAAGGCGGCACTCCATCAACCTAAATATTTTAACCCGGTTAAGGATTTCTGTCAAAGGTCGGGCGGAAGTTCAGCCCAGCTCCACCCCGGTTCAGGTGGACCGGATGATCAGGCGGCCATTATGGCAGTGGCTGCATTTCATGGACTAAAAATAGCGGGACAGCCGCGGCAGTCCCGGGTCCACCTGGCGGCTCTCCCGCAAGAGGGCGTTGAGGTAAAGCCAGGAAAAACTCAGGAGAAACTCCGGCCCGTATTTTTTCGCCCCGTGGCTGTCGAAGGCCATCTCGCTTCCCGCCCGGCCCCGGCGGAAACGGAAGGAGAGGTCCCCCAGCAGTGGCCAGACCACCTCCCAGAAGTCGTCGCCCCGGGCAAAAACGCCGCAGTCCAGGCGCCGCACCGCCACTTCCGCCACCTCCGGCGAGAGCAGCTCCAGGATTTCCTCCCGGGCTCCCAGGGAGACGTCTTTCATGGGGCCGGCCCCCTCGGGAGCGAAATCGCCGAAGGGCAGCCACTCCGGACCGGGGCCGGGGTGGTCCAGGCTGAATTGCCCCCGGCCGTACCGGGCCAGCAGCGCCACGTAGTCCCAGGCAAAGACGTAGGCGTCCTCGGTGGGCACGACCAGGCTCTTGCGGGCGAAAAAGACCCTGAGGTCGGTGCCGAACTCCGGGTCTTGATCGAACAGGAGGTAAACCTCGAGAGGGCGGAAGGGGTTGACCCGCATCACCCACCGGATGGTGGCGTAGGGCCGCCCCGTGATGAGCTCCCCCCGGAAAACTCCGGCCAGGGCCTCAGGGTCGATTCCCACCAGTCCTTCCAGGTCCTGGCGGTACTTCTTGCGGACGTATTGGCGCACCTGGGCCTCCCAGCCGCTACCGGCCTCGAAATGGCCCAGGGTCACCAGGTCATAGGGGAAATCCAGGGAGGGCGCCGCGCCGCTCAGCTTTTTTTCGCCTCCAGCCGCTGGTTGAATTTGTCCGCATTAATTATAAACCGCTCGTGCACGGCCTCGCCAATCTTTTCTTTTTCGTCGAAACCTTCCACCTTGAAGGTAATTTTTCGCCCCTCCACCCCGGTGACTTCGGTGACGACCCGGACCTCCATGCCCAGGGGAGTGGGCGCGGTGTGCTTCAGGTCCATGGCGATGCCCACCGACTGCTCCCCCGGGGCCAGATGGGGGGCCATGAGGCCGGCGCTCACCCCCTCGAACAAGCCCCCTAAAAAGGGAGTGCCGAAGACGTTGGGCACCTGGGGATAAAACTTTTGGGCCGTGTGCTCCGGCCCCGTCTTTAGCCGCATCTCGTTCTTCATTCCCACGGTAATGGCCATAAAACCTCCTTTGGTTGAGTATGTGGGGAAGGGGGCTAAGGGCAAAAGCCCTTACCCCCCCCAACCCCCTCCCCCAATCCCTTATGTGGTTTGTTAAGTGGCCACCCATTTCAGGGGGTTGGGTGGGGGTTTGGGGGAGGGCGGGGGAATCGTTTTCCCCCGCCCTCCCCCAAATCTTTCTTTCCTCCTACACCGCCAGGGGGTCCATCTTGACGGGGCCCAGGGCTTCGCCCCGGGCCAGGCGGCGGCCCAGGTCCCGGGCTTTCTCCAGGACCTCAGGTTGGTCATTGATGGCGCCCTTTTCGTCCGCGCCCCGCACCAGGATTTCCGCCGCGTAGCGGACGTTGACGGCGTCGAAGAAATATTTGGCCGTCAGCCGCACCCCCACGAACAGCAGGCGG
Organism: Desulfobaccia bacterium; assembly: GCA_041481325.1. Taxonomy (GTDB): domain Bacteria; phylum Desulfobacterota; class Desulfobaccia; order Desulfobaccales; family 0-14-0-80-60-11; genus DASWLF01. Next base: position 15,626 of record JBGPBR010000002.1, on the reverse strand, counting down.
CCCTTGGTGGCGCCCACGGCCAACAGGACCCCCTGGCGGTGCCCGCCGGGGAAGTCCTTTTTCAGCATGTAGCGCCGGGCCCAGAGGGCCTGGGTCCGGTCGATGAAGGCCTTGGCCTGGGCCGACACCCCGTAGAAAAAGACCGGGCTGGCCAGGACCACCACGTCGGCCGCCAGCAGTTTGTCATACAAATCCCGCATGTCATCTTTAATTGGACAGGTGCCGTCCTTAAAACAATGGTATATTTCCAGACAGGGAGAAATCTTGTGATCCCTGAGGAGCAGCTCCTCGACCTCCGCCCCGCCTTCCTTAGCCCCCTGGAGAAAGGCCTTCATGAGGATCTCGGAGTTGCCCCCCCGGCGGGGGCTGCCCAAAATGCCCAAAACTTTCATGGTTATCTCCTTGAGGTGGATAGTAACAATATGGAAAACCTGGGCTTGATGTCAAGGAGGATAGCGGTTATTTGTGGCACATTCCGGATAGGGAGGGGGCGCAAGGCCCAGCTTCATAAGGCCTTTAGGATTCCGTTAGTGGTGCCGTCGGAGGGTGCGTCTTTAGCGCCATTATTGGGGCGCAGGGCGCAACCTGCAATGACGCCCTTGCATGGGCTTGGGAATGGGTTGGAGCGGCCGTCTCCGGCCGCTTCGGTTGGCGGGCCCGGAGGCCCGCCCCACCGGGTTATTTCTGGAAAGGTCTCGCCGTCATGGAACTGCTAGTCCAGGTCCACCATGAGGGAGCCCTGGCTGCGGCCCTCGACGCGGGGGCGGCCGGGGTAATGGTGCGCCTGCCCCGGGAACCGGACCCGGCGTGGTGGTCCGAAATGAGGAGGTGGCAGGACGCGGCCCGGCGCCGGACCCGCAGCTTTTATCTGGTCTGGGACCGGCTGGTGTCCGAGCCGGATTTTCCCGGGGCCCTGGAGCAGCTCGGCGCCATCGCCCAAATGCCTCCCGATGCCCTGGCGCTGCGGGACCCCGGCCTGACCCTGGAGGCGCGGCGCCTTTTGCCGCAACTGCCGCTCCTGGCCGCGGGCAACTGGGGTTTCCAGAACTCCCCGGGGCTCAAGCTGGCCGCGGACCTGGGCTTCAGCCGGGTGACGCTGCCCGCCCCCACCAGTCTCAAGGACCTGGCCCTGATGCGGCGCCAAAGTTCCATGCCCCTGCAGGTGGAATTGCCCCCTTACTGTGCCGGATACTCGAGTCTGTGCCTGGCGGAGGAATACCTGGGGCTGGATTGCGCCCGATGCTGCCGTGCCTTGGGGCCAGAGAACCCCGCCGGATACCTGATCCCCTCCCTGGAGCTGCTCGCGGGGCTGTGCCGCCTCGGGGTGGAATTCGTCCAGGTGAGAAGCGACCTGTTCCCCACTCAGGCCCTGGGCCAGGTGCTGGGCCTGTACCGGACGGTGTGCGAAGCCCCGGCCGCAGAGCGGCCCCGGGTCCTGGCCGCGGCCGGCCAGGTGCTGGCGGCGTTTGGCGACCGGTTTGCCAACGGCCAACCCCGGGAAGAATTCCCCCCGACGGAGCCGTTTCCTAAATCAGGGACCCGGCCCGCCCCGCCTTCGGGCCCTGCACCCCTGCCTGAAGCCCTGCTCCGGCGCCGGGGCCTCCTGTGGCTGGAGGCCCGGGGGTACCCGGAGGCCGCGGCCCTGGCCCGGGACTGGCGGGAACCCATCTTGGTCGAATTGACCCGGGATAATTATGCCGGGTTTTTGCCGGAACTGCGCCGCTGGGGTCCCCGGCGCCTCATCTGGCGGCTGCCCCCCGCCATCCCGGAATCAGCCCTCTCTTTTTTCCAGAAGGCCCTGGAAACCTTGCGGCAAGGGGGCTACAGCCGCTTCGTGGCCGGCGATTGGGGCGCCGCCGCCCTGGCCGCGGCTCTGGGCTGCGAAGTCTACGGCGATCAAACCCTGGGAGTGCGAAACACCCGGGCCCTGGAGGCGGCCCGGCAGGCGGGGGTGCACCGGGTCTGCCTGCCCCCGGCCCGGCGGCCGGATGACTGGCACCAATGGTTAAACGCCGCCCCCCCGGGCCGCTTCTGGAGCTATCTTTATCATTCCCCGGCCCTGGCGGTCTGTCCCCGGGGCGCCGCGCCGCCGCCGCTTCCGGGTCTGCGGTGGGTGGCTTACGGGGAAAATCTCTGTCTCTCCAAAGAAACCCCCGAGCACCTGGAGAAAAGCGCCGAGTGGCTCTCCCGCCAGGGCGTGGCCCCCCTGGTGCTCTCCCTGCCCCGCAGCCGATTGCCTTGGGGGAGGGCCCCAAAATTGACCGCCCCCGCCCCCAGGCGGCCCTTCCAGCCCCGGAAATAATTCAAATTGCAGGGCCAGGGGTCTTTTGATATATTTCGACTAATGAGCGCTACTTATCCTCAGTGCAAGGAGAGTTTTAATGCCTAAAAAGTCAATTGCCGGTCTCTGGACCATCTGCAGGACCCTGATTCTAATCGTCTGCCTCCTGGCCCTGGCTGCCTCCGGTTGGGCCGCCGGGAAACCGGCCGCGGACTTCACCCTGAAGGATGTGCTCCAGGGCCAGGATTACACCCTGAGCCAGTTCAAGGGTAAAGTGGTGATGATCAATTTCTTCACCTTTTTCTGCGGTCCCTGCCGGGAGGAGATGCCGGACCTGAATAAAATCAATAATGAGATGAAGGCCCAGGGCCTGCAAACCCTGGGCATTGCCTTGAGCTCCGACCCCACCCAGATACGGTTCCTGGTGAAGCAGTTGGGTCTAGAATACCCGGTATTGATCGGCAATGACAAGGTGAGCGATGCCTACGGCAGCGTGGCGGTGGTGCCCACCACCTTCATCATCGACAAGGCGGGCAACGTCGTCCACAAGATCGAGGGCACCCGGAAGAAGGAAGCATTTGAACAGTTGATTAAGGCCTTGTTGTAACCGGGGAACGGGCCGGGAAGCTTGGGCCGTTCGCCGGAGGTTTTTTCCGAAGCCTGAAACAGATTCCATCACGCCGGGGCGGGATTAAGACCCGCCCCCACCTCAACCTGCGCCGATGTCATAATTTGTTGCTCTGATTATTATCATAAGAGAGGACCCCGACGGGCCCTTTGAAAGAATTGCCCCCCTGGGCCCAGGAATTCGACCAGCATCTGGCCGCAGGAGAGTCGGCGCGGCGCGGAGAGACCGCCGACCCCATCCGGAGCGCGGCAGAGCTGGCGGACATTCTCTATAGATTGCCGGTGGGGTATTGAATCCGGCGGCCGGCGGTCAAAATTGCGGCGCGGCAATCCCCCTCCAGGCCCCCGGCGTCTCCCCCGAAGGCCATCTTCCCCTCCCGGTCGTCCGCACCCTGACGTCCGGTCAGGACAACTCCTCCGCCAGTTTGCCGATGTTTACCTTGGCCTGGGTGGTAAAAGTGCAGGAAACCGTGGAACCGGGGCTGCAAAACTTCAAAGAGCCCTGCACCATCTTTTTCACCGCATGCAGCAACTCCTCGGAGGATTGCAAGGAAACGTCCTCCATCAGTTTCAGATAAACATTATCCCCTTTTCGCCGCACCGATATTTTGGGTTCCATATCGCCTCTCCCCTTTAACCGGATCCACGCCGTCATCCCACCGGTTTTTCTACGGCTCCAGGCGCCTCCCTCGGGTCAGCCGTCGGGGATAGCCTCCCGGATGCCTGCCTAACATATCGTTATCCCCGTCTTTAGGCATTAGGGATTTTCCTGATTTTCGCTTGCTAAAATGCTGAAATCGGGGTCGGGGAATGTATGGATGGGTCCGACAGAAAATTTCGGAAAATGGCTTTGATTGCCATGCGTTGTAAATATTTAGCGTAATATATTATTTAAATTAGTTAGTATAATAAATTATTCCAAAGAGCGAATTCGTAAATGCCAGGGGAGGACCAGGGGCCCCAGCGAATTCGTCCCCCCGGTGCTCCCCTGAAGATTATTCTTATGCCAGCCGCTCAGTTTTCCAGGGAGGTCAGCCCCTGGCGAATGGCGTATTTGGTGAGTTCGGCGACGCTGTGGATCCCCAGTTTGTTCATTACCTGTTTGCGATGGGCCTCCACGGTCTTGACGCTGACGCAAAGCTGGTCCGCGATGACATTGGTGCTCTTGCCTTCGGCCATGAGCTGCAACACCTCCCGTTCCCTGGTAGTCAGGATGGAGAAGGCCGAAGAGTTGTTGTCCGACCAGGTGCTGGCAAAGTCCTTAATCAGGATATCGGACACCCCGGGGCTCAGGTAGGTCTTCTTGCACACCACCGTCCGGATGGCCTTCACCAGTTCCTCCAGGGCGCAGTCCTTCAAGAGGTAGCCGGAAGCCCCGGACTTCAGCATATTGAGCACGAAAAGGCTGTCCGAGTGCATGGATAGGGCGATTACTTTGACCCCGGGATAGTCGGCCAGTATCTGCCGGGTGGCTTCGATCCCGTTGAGGTCGGGCATGGAGACATCCATGATCACCACTTCGGGGGTATGTTCCTGGACCAGCCGGAGAGCGGTCCGTCCGTTGTCCGCTTCTCCCACGATCTTCATGTCAGGCTCGGCCGTCAACAGGGTGCGAAGTCCTTGACGGACAATCTGATGGTCGTCGGCCAGAATAATCTTGATGGTCATGCCCCGGTCCCCGCTAATTAAGGTTGCCCCGGACAATGGGGCCCCGGAAAACTTCCCAAAAAATCACGCCGCGCTTTCCGGTACCATCAGAATAACGGTTTTTTAATAGGTTGCACTTGGGAGATTCCTGAATTTGCGGTAGGAAACCTCTGAATTTGCGGGAGGAAACTGCGGACTTGAGATAAGGAAACCGCTGACTTTGGGGTAGGGAAACCCTGTGAATACTACATCTTCGCCATCAGTCTTCCAGAGAGGTCAGTCCTTGCCGGATGGCGTATTTGGTCAGTTCCGCCACGCTGTAAATCCCGGACTTGTTCATGATCTGCTTGCGGTGCGCTTCCACGGTCTTGACGCTGACGCACAGGCAATCGGCGATCTGGTTGGTGCTCTTGCCTTCGGCCATAAGCTGCAACACTTCCCGTTCACGGGTCGTCAGCAGGGAGAAGGCCGAAGCGGTGGGGTCCGACCAACTGCAGACAAAGTCTTTGATCACGATATCCGAGACCCCGGGGCTCAGATAGGTCTTGTTGCCCACCACCGTGCGGATGGCCTTCACCAGCTCCTCCAGGGCGCAATCCTTGAGCAGATACCCGGAAGCCCCCGCCTTCAGCATGTTCAGGATAAACAGGCTGTCGGAGTGCATGGACAGGGCGATGATTTTGATCCCCGGATTATCCGATAGGATCTGGCGGGTGGCTTCGATGCCGTTCAGGTCGGGCATGGAAATATCCATGATAATGACCTGGGGAGACAATTCCCGGGCCATTCTCAACACATCCCGGCCATTGTCGGCTTCGGCCAGGACCTTCATGTCATGCTCGGCTTCCAGGAGACTGCGCACTCCATGCCGGACAATCTGGTGGTCATCTGCCAGGACAATTTTGATCGTCATGATGTTAGCCCTCAAGTACCTTGCGGTCGCGCTTCAGCGGCACCGTCAGGGTCACCCTGGTCCCCTTGATGTCGGTGGATTCCACTTCCAGGCGCCCCCCCAGGTAATGGAGACGCTCCCGGATGCTGAACAGGCCGAAGCCGCCATTGCTGCTTTGGATGGTCTGGAGATCGGACTTGGCGCCGAATCCCACCCCGTCGTCTTCCACCTTGATGTTAATCTCCCCGCCGCTCCTGGAGATGATGACCCTGGCGCGGCGGGCCTGGGCATGTTTCACCACGTTCATCATCAACTCCCGCACAAACCTGAAGAGCAGCACTTTGATCTCATCGGCCATGGGGATGGGCTTGATATCCTTCTGGACATCCACCTGGATGCCGTGCTGCGTCCTCACATGCTTGGCGAACCATTCCACCGCGGACTCGAAGCCCAGTTCGTACAGGATAGGCAAGCTCAGCTCAAAGGTCAAGGACCTGGTATCCTGAATCATCTTTTCGATGAGTTCCCGGACTTCGCCCACCGGCTTGCAGACGACCTCGTCGGTCACTGATTTCTGCAAAACCCCCAGCTTGATCTTGGAAATCGCCAGGGCCTGGCCGATATGATCGTGCAGGTCGGTGGCCAGCCGTCGGCGCTCCCGCTCCTCCGTTAAGGACAACTCCGTGGCCAAAGACTGGAGCTTCTCCTGGTAGCCGCGCACCTCTTCTTCGGCACGCTTGCGTTTGGTGATGTCTTCCGTCATGACTATGGTGAATTGCGGCTCCCCGGCCACGTCCCGGAGCAGAGACACGGTCACCTGCCCCCACACCACCCGGCCGTCTTTGTGGATGTAGCGTTTTTCCCGGGTGTAGGCGTCGCGTTTTCCTTCCGCCAATTCCTTGAACAGCCTGGTGCTGCTGGGTAAATCCGTGGGGTGGGTGTAGTCCTTGTAAGAGAGCTGGCGTAATTCTTCTTTGGGGTAACCCAGCATCTTCTGGAGGGCCGGGTTGGCGTCCATTAGGTTGCCGTCCATGTCCATCAGAGCCATGCCGATGGCCCCTTCCTCGAACACCTTGCGGAAGCGCCGCTCCGTCTCCCGGAGCTGGGTGATGTCGCTGAACATGGCAAAGGCGCCCGTGAATTGGCCGTTCTCGAACAGGGGCACCGAACTCATGACCACCGAGGCCACGCTCCGGTCCTTGCGGGTCAATTCCAGCTCCTGCTGGGCCACCTGGTTCTGTTTGTTCCGGCTCAAAGCGTTCTCCAGCAATTCCTGGTTGTGCCCGTCGAACAGATCGAAGATATTTTTGTTTACCAGTTGTTCGTGTCCGGTGATCTCCCTCATCCTGCGGTTGTCAAATTTTATGGCGCCCTGCTCGTCGATAATCCAGATGCCTTCGTGGGCATTTTCCACCAGTTCCCGGTACTTGCGCTCCGAGATCTCCAGTTTCCGGTACAGGATGGCATTCTCCAAGGCGATGGCTATCTGGTTGGCAAAACTGACGATGAACTCCCGGTCCCCGTCACTGATGACCGCATCCTGGTGCATCCGGTCGGCCAGCAACACCCCGATGACCTTGCCTCGCACCGTGAGGGGCGCCAGGATGAAGGCCTTGGGCTTGAATTCCTGGATCAGGGGATTGTTCATGTTGAGCTTGCTGCGGTTGACATCCTGGATCACCACCGGGATGCCGGTCATGGCCACCCGGGCGATGACGTTGTCCACCTTGGAAATGGGGATGCGGTAATTTCTCACCCGCTCGAAGAGCTCTTTATCGATGCCCACGGCATAGCAAAGTTCCAGGGCCTCGGCCTGCTCATCCAGCAGCAGGATCCCGGCCCGGTCCAGCTTGGCGGAATTGGTGAGGAGCCGCAAGGTCACCTGCAGGAGTTTCTCCAGGTTGAGCACCGACAGGGCCGCGGTGCTGGTCTCCTGCAGGCAGATGAGCTGGTCGATCTTTTCCTTCAGCTGGATGTTTAAGCGATGAATCTCGTCGAACTTCTTCTTTAATAGTTCTTTGTCCCGCTCCAGTTCCTCAATGGTGTAATTGAGGGCCCGCCAGGGCACCAGGAACTTCAGCAAGGTCTCTTTCAGAGAGAACCTTCTCCGCTTCCATTCCATGTGATATTCGCAATAATCGTGGCCCTTAAAATAACACTTGGTTTCTTCTACAATGCCTGGCGGCAGGTTCCAGATGGTGGGGATGCCGGAGTAGATGCCCTGGTTGAACATGCAGTAATCAATGTTGCTGGGGATGTCTTTGAACCAGTGCAGCCGGATGACGGCGGTGTCTCGCTTGGTTTCCACCAGATCGATGGTCTTGTTCTTGTTGAACTTGTCATTGATGGCCTGAACTTTTCTCAGGCTGCGGCGGGGGTTCTTGTAGGCAAACATGATGATGCGCTGCACGTAGCCCAGCTTCTTCCGGGCCGCGGATTCGAATCCGATCTGAAAAGCTATGCGCTCATTGTTCGACAACCTCTTGGCGTTCTCAAACATCTTGGTGACCACGTCGCTGGACACCCAGTTGTTGATCTCCATCAAGAATTCTTGGGGGTTGGCCAACCCCTCGATTTCCGCGCCCAAACCCTCAAACAGACCGTGCACTTCCTCGGGCTGGTTCTCCTGGAAGTACTCGATAATGGCCCGGGTATTCAGGCAGCTGTGATGCTTTTCCATTAAGGGTGGAACTCCGCCGGAGGTTTATTACGCCCGCACCAAATAATTTTACCGAAAAACTTGCCTTAAGTTAAGCTGCCATTCGTACGATCCTAAGCAATCCTCCCCAGCATCGAAAAGATTTCCCCAATCCTTTTAGCCCGACAGAAACCCAGCGCCGCAGGGATCTGTTGCCAATTATTACCGATGATATTCTAAACAATGAAAAAGTCAACAACAATAAATAATGAACTCCTTTCTTTAAATGAAAAAATATAAGTTGATAGTAACCGGCCCCTATTTTCCATGGAGCCACATCCCTTTGCTGCCTGTTTCCTTTCCCTCTTTCTGAGAAGGACCCTCTCCGAACCCTGAAGGGTTTGCCCGGTTTTCATTGTCTTAATTAAGGATTTTGTTCAGGAAAATCAAGCCAATCCCCATTTATGAGCTAAAAGCAGCTCCGCTATTCCTTAAGGGGGATAAATTTCCCCCTAGGGGTTTTCCACGGGGCCATTAGGTTTTCGGGAACCAAAAAGTAGGATTCCCGGCGCCCAAAAACAGGTTTGCCCTAATTGTTCCACCTTATAAAGGCTAATATTTTAAAAGATTTTGCTTACATCAATCGCAACGCTCTGGAGGCAGTTATGTTTCGGCAAATCTTCTTAACCACCCTGGCGCAACTGTCATTAATTACATGCTTTATGGCGCCGCAACTGGGTTCTCTACTCCTTTTCCCCCCCTGGGGTTAGGGATTTCGGAACGAAAAATTAGGAATTTCCCAAGGCAAAAGCAGGGAAACCCTTATTGTTCGTCAACCCCCAGGCTAATATTTTAAAAGATTTGGTTAGTTTTTTCGAGCACATAAGGAGGCAGGTCATGACTACTAACACTCAATCGGTGCGCTTCCCCAAGCTGAATCTGGGCCATTTTTTCCGGCTGCCCCGGTGGGATTTCACCAGGTTCCTGCGGATTCCCAAACTCAGTTTGAGCAAGTTCCTGCAGATGAAGCTGAATATCTTCCTCATCCGGTTCCTGCCGTTTTGCGTCTCCCGGTGGTACATCGCCGCCCTGGGGAAGATTTACTACCTGCTGAATTGGCCGGAAAAGAGGCTGATCCGGAACACCATGAAAAACGTCTTCCAGGGGCGGATCCCGGAGCGGGAGCTCAAAATGAAAAACAAAGAGGCCTTCCAGGGGATCTTTGACCATTACCATGAGAAGCTGTTCATGGCTTACTCCAACTTCCCCCGAATGGTGCAGTTTTTGAGGACAAGCATCCGCTTCCGGGGCGAGGAAACGCTGCGGGAAGCCCTGGTGGGCGGCAAGGGGGTTATCCTGGTGACCGGCCATTACGGAGCGGTGGAGTTCCTCCCCGGAGCCCTGGCGGCTAACAACTATCCCGCCTCCATGATTTGCCGGTTCCAAACCCAGCGGCTCCGGGTTTCCCTGACCCAGCGGGCCGAGCAGGGCAGACTGGCCGAATATGGCGACCTGCACTTGATCGACACCGAGGAAGGCAACATCCTCATGGCGGCCTTGAAGGCCCTCAAGCAGGGACGGATCCTCATCACCGAGTGCGACGAGTTCGATGAATGGCGGCCGGACCCCAACCGGGACAGTTCCTTCCTGAACTGCAAACTGACCTCGGACCGCACCTTGGAACTGTTACAGAAGCGCTCCGGGGCCCCGGTGGTCAGCGCCCTGGTGAAAAGAGAGGGTGACCGGAACTATACCTGCAACCTCACCCCGGTCCCGGTGCCGGGTTCCACCCCGGCCAATATGTCCCTGAGCGAACAGTGCCTCCGGGTCCTGGAGACTTCGGTTGCAGCCCACCCCGAACAGTGGTATCAATGGAAGAAGTTTGGTAAGATAGTCAAATCCCAATTTGAGGTAAGAGATGATCGTCAGGAAAGTGGATATCTGGCACCTAAAGCTGGCATTTCTGTCCCCGATCAAGCATAACCTGGCGACCCATGAAGGTTCGGAGAATATCGTGGTCAAGGTAAGCACCGACGGCGCCCGGTCCGGATATGGCGAAGGGGTCCCCCGCTCTTTCGTCACCGGCGAAGACCTGCCCGGGAGCCTCGACTTCCTCCAGAAGGTGCTGGCGCCCGCCATCCTGAAAACCGATTTTGCTTCTCCCGGGGGCCTCACCGCGGCCCTGGAGGACATCTACCGGGACACTGACGCGGTCAAGCACCCCGGTGCATTCTGCGCCCTGGAAACGGCCCTGCTGGATGCCGCCGGCCGCTCCTGGGATCTGCCGGTGGCCGACCTGATCGGCACCAAACAGCGGGACCAGGTCACTTACAGCGCCGTGGTCCCCATGGGGTCGGAAGAGCAAATGACCCAGTTCTTCAACTTGGTCAGATTGAACCGGATGCAGTTTTTAAAGCTTAAAGTGGGGACCGAATCGGATCTGGAGATGCTGAAGTTGGCCAGGGAGAAACTGGGCTGGGAAGTGGATATCCGGGTGGACGCCAACGCGGCCTGGACCCCGGACGAGGCCATCCGGCGACTCCGGGAGATGCTGCCCTACAAGATCAGCGCCGTGGAACAGCCGGTGGCCAAAACCGATTTTGCCGGGATGAAGGCCGTGAGGAACGCGGTGGATCTGCCCGTCATCGCCGACGAATCCTTGTGCACCGAGGATGACGCCCGCCGGCTCATCGACCTGGGGGCTTGCCAGATCTTCAATCTGCGCCTGTCCAAATGCGGCGGCTTCGGCGCGGCCGCCAGGATCAAGCGGCTGGCCCAGGAGGCCGGCTTGCTCTGCCAGTTGGGGTGCCACGTGGGCGAGACCAGCATCCTTTCGGCCGCAGGCCGCCATTTTGCCCTGGGTTACCCGGACCTGGTCTATGTGGAAGGCTCCTTTTCCTCGTTCCTTCTGGAAAAAGACCCGGTGCGGCGGCCGGTTTCCTTCGACTACGCCGGAGTGGGCCACGGTCTCCCCGGTCCCGGTCTGGGCATCGAAGTCATGGACCGGACCCTCAAGGAGTTGGCGGTCTCTCATTTTGAGATCGCCTGATATGCAAAAAAACCTGCCTCAGTTAGAATTGAAACAGCCAGCTACACATCAGGGAGTGAAGGTTGCTGTTGTAGCGCCCGTTGGCCTGTAAAGGGGCCGGCGCCCCGTTGAACGCGATGATGTTGTTTTTCGTCCTGCTCTCCGCCAAAATAAAATTGTAAGCTATCCCCAGGGTGAATCTCCAAACCTTGAGATCGCTCCCCACCGTAAAGACATGCCGGTTGGCGTCCGGCAACTGGGGCTCGAAGGTGCTGTCGGGCACCGGCGTCAGGTCGTAGATGTACCCCACCCTGAGTTTCATCCCTTCCTTGACTTCATAATTGGCCCCGAAGCGGAAGGCCCAGGCGTCATGCCATTCTTTGGGCACAAAAAGCCCGTATGTTTTCAAGAGAGGTCGGTCAAACTTGGCCCTAAATTCGTTATAGCTGGACCAGCCGGTCCAGGTGGTGTCGAATTCCAGGGCCAGGGGCCGGCCGAAGGGCTTGAGCCGGCTGTAGTTGATGCCCCAGGTCAGCGAGGGCGGAAAGTTCAGGCCGGCGGAACCCGTGGAGGAGATGCTCACCGGCAAGGAAGGGGTAAAGTTCAAACTGATGTCGCCGCGGTATTTTACGAAAATGCCGCTGCGAAAGGCAACCCCCAGCTTCACTCCCGACACCGGCTCGTAGAGGACCCCCAGATTGTAGCCGTACCCCTCCCCGCTGCCGGCCAGGCGCGATTCCCCATCCGCGAACCCGGGGAAGGGAGCCTGGACCTTTCTTTTCAGCTCCACCCTGGACCACATGACGTTAAACCCGGCCGCCAGGGACAAGTTTTCCAACACCTTGGCCGAAATCACCGGGTTCAGGTTGTAAGTCTTGAGACTGGAATAGGTGGTGATGTATCTGCCCTGCCATTCCGGCGACCAGGCCGAACCCATACCGAAGGGAGCAAAGAAACCCAGCCCCAGGGCCACCCGGTTATGCACCGGGATGGCGAAATAAAAATTGGCGCTGTCATAAATCCGGTGGTTGGTCTCCGAGGACTTGCCTTCCCCGTGGAATTCCCGGTCGGGATAGTTAACCAGGGTCCCCTGATAGACCTGGGCGCCTTTTAACTGGTTGAGCCCGGCCGGATTGTAAAAGATGGCGGTAGCGTCGCTGGCGTCAGCTACAAAGGCGTTGCCCTGGCCCATGGCGGCGGTGCCTTGCTGGACCATGGCAAAACCCGCCCCCCGGGCCTGCGAGCTGTAACTAATGAGGAATGCGATCAGGAAAATCAGCTGGAGGTAATAAAAGCGGTAACGAACCTTGAAATCCTGCGGCAAGTTGCCGGAGCCGGCAATTATGGCCAGGCCCGAGAGAGCGATTTTCCCCTTTGAACTGCCGCGCCACTGCCTTTCGTCCCCATGCCGGTGCATGGGTTTCTTAACCTTTGCTTGCATCATCCCCCCCCTTAAAAATTGCCGTTGATGCATTACGGCCCAGGCACTCTTCTCCCCATTCCAGAGTACCTTTACTACATGACATTTTCCCTGATAGATTTAAAAGGCATTTTTTACAAAAAATCAACCTTTTTTTTGTTAAACCTTAACTTTATTACCGGACCGGATAAAAATAATTTACAGTATTCGCAGCTTTCTCTATTGAGAGCAGAACCTTTTCTAAAAATATGCCCTCGAAAAACTAATCCACTATCGATTATTGATTATGATTATTGATTATGGCGTGGTGTCGTACTGAATCGGCTTTATCGGCGCTATGATTTAACCCCCATTTTTAAGGCAAGATACCACAATAAGAACAGGCTAAATCCGTAAAACTGAATTTGGCAAGATCAGCGTCCGGCAAAAACCCGATTGGGTCGTATTGAAATGTCTGTCTTGGAATAGGCGGAATTGGTGGCACCGGCGTCTCGCCGGTGCTGTACGGCCCTGGTACCCGGCCCCTACCTGGTCTTTTTCCTGCTTTACGGGTGCGCCGCAAGCTCAGGCGCGACTGTGCCTGAAAAGGTGGCTCGCCGGAAATTATCTCGGCGTGGTGGCCGTTGGCTGAGAAACCTTGCTCGACAGGCACCCAGGCCCTGAAGCCTCTCTGAATCGGCTGACGTCGGGGTTCTTACTTGCAATTTTCAGGTTTGGCGCGATATTGTTCGATTTAGTGAACCGTGGGCAGCTACTAGCTGCGAAAGTCCCAGATCGTGATCGATATCCATTCCCATATCCTTCCTGGCTTGGACGACGGCGCCCAAACCTGGGAAGAAGCCCTCGAGATGGCCCGCCTGGCGGTGGCCGACGGCATTCGGGTGATGGTGGCCACCCCCCATCTGTTCAAAGAGCGGATTGTCGATCCCCGGAGTCTCAACGAGAAAAGCGTCATCCTGGAACGGGTGGCGCAATTCCAAGAAAGGTTGGCGGCTGAGGAGATTGCCCTGGAAATTCTTCCCGGCTGCGATGTTCCTCTGAGCGTGGAGGCCTTGCGCCTGCTGGAAGATGATCTGCTGACCACCATCAACGATGCGAACCGCTACCTGCTGCTGGAGCTTCCCGACACCTCCATCCCTCCCGCCACCCAGGAAATCTGTTTCCGGATAAAATCAAAGGGCATAACCCCGATCATCACCCACCCCGAGCGCCATCTCATCATTCAAGAAGCGCCAGACAAGTTGGCGCGGTTACTCGACCTGGGATGCCTGTCCCAGCTTACCGCCGGCAGCCTGACCGGCAGATTCGGCCGGCATGTGGCCCGGATCTCCAGAAAGCTGATTAAAAAAGGCTACATCCATTTGCTGGCCACGGATGCCCACAACCTCGGCGGCCGACCGCCGCTGCTCAGCCCGGCGCTGGAGGAACTGTCCGACCTGGTGGGGCCGGAACGGGCCCTGGCCATGGTTAAGCAGGTCCCCGAAAAAATCATCAACGGCGAATCCATTTTCTAAGGCCGCACTTTTCAGGTTTTATTGCTCCTCCTGCCGGCCACAAAAAGCTTCTTCCTCCGGCAGCACTTTGCTATAATTTTGTCGAGGTAAATAAAATCCCAAGATATTAACTTGCGGGAATATCAGGAGAAACATGGCGATAACCAAACATTTTCAGGTTTTGGGGTTTCTGGGCGCCCTCACCCTTGCCGGCGGCTGTGCCGCAGTCGGGCAACAGTCTCCGGCCGATGACGTTAAAGCCTTCTTCCTGGCCGCCAATGAAGCCAATTTCCTGGGGGTCCAGTGTTTCTCGACCAAGAACCTGGATCTGTCCGGCTATTCTCACCTGATTGGCGTCAAGTACCCGCCCACCCAATCGGTGGACATCTTAAACGGCCCGCCTTCCCGGCCGTATCAGGCCTTTGCGGTGTTGGAAGCCCAGGATCCGTACTCTTCTTCGGAGACCTACGATGCCAAGGTGCTGGCGGGGTTTACCAGCAAAGCCAAGGCCATCGGGGCGGATGCCATCATCATCTGCGGAGCCTCGGGCCAGGCGGCCCCGCCTTTGCTGCAAAAATCCTCCAAACTGGCGGCCGTGGCGGTGAAATATCGCCTGGAAACCGGGCCGGAACTGGGCAAGCGCCCCTGATGCGGGATGCTTTCCCGGACACCCAAGGGTTTTTGCCTCTGAAACCTTTTATAAAACCCTATTTCTAAGAAGATGTCATTCTGAGCGCCGCGAAGAATCTCTTATTTTGAGGAACTTGAGATATTACTCAGGTCACAAATTAGATTAACTCAGGCGATGAAACAGGTTGATAATGGGGGAGGGGGCCAGGGGTCAAAGCCCCCTGCCCCCTCCCCCAAACCCTTAAAGGGGAGTGGGAGGGGAGTTTGAGGGGAGGGCGGGGGAGCCGCTGCTCCCCCGGCCCTCCCCTCAAGTTAATTCATTTTCTGCTCCGAGTAATAATGCACGGCGCCCTGGATGACCGCAAACGAGGTTGGGCAATAGCTTCTATTCAGCGCCCCAAGGCGACTGGTCCAGGTCACCAGGTTAACTTCGGCGGCGGCTGGCAAACTTTTTGCATCTTATGCAAATTAAAGCGAAAAACATCCCCTACCGATGGAAGAAAAAAGCCTTAATTTACTGAGGCAGGGCCGGCCGCCCGGGGCGCCAGCCAGGGGAAGGCCAAGCCACCCCTGCCGCTAACCCGGGATTTAACCCGGAGGCGCCATGGTTCCAGGAAAAACTTTGGGGGCGTGCTTGGGGTTTTTGATGCTGCTGGGCGCCTGCGCCTGGGCTGCCGAAGGACGGCAGGCCCTGCAACTGGCGGCCCAGGTCCAGCCCCGGGCCTCTCTCAGTCTCAACCGCACCCAGATTACCTTTGCCGGCGATGAGGATCGGGCTGCAACTCCGTCCCGGGAAGGTCAGGTGCAGGTGACGGTCAAAGTCAGGGCTGGCCCCCATCGGGCCGCAACTTTAAACATGCGGGCGGAATCGGACCTGGAGGGCCCCGGGGGGCTGATCCCGGTCCGGCAGGTGGCCTGGACCGCCCAGGGAGCGGCGACCGGAAACGGGGTCCTCAGCAGAGATGCGGCC
>JBGPBR010000001.1:0-22805 GCA_041481325.1 Desulfobaccia bacterium | reverse complement strand
GACGAATTCGTAGTCGGGCTCGAATTCCGGGAAGGGAAAGCCCGCCACCCACCTGACCGTTTTTAGGGCCGCCTCCCGGGCCCACTGGAGGTTTTCGGTGAGGGACGCCAGTTCGCCTCTGGTGGGCACCCGATAAAACCCTCCCACCCTGATATTGATGGGGTGGATCTCCCGGCCCCCCAGGAAGCTGACGATGTCGTTTCCCGCCTTTTTGAGCTTCAGGCCCAGCTTCACCATTTCCGGGTGGTCCCGGGCCATGGCGATGGCATCCTGGTAGCCCAGAAAGTCCGGGGCGTGCAGCATGAAGACGTGGAGGCCGTGGGACTCGATCCACTCGCCGCAGTAGATGAGGCGCCTGAGCGCCCGGAGCGGCCCGGCCACTTTGACTCCCAGGGCGTCTTCCATGGCGTGCACCGCGCTCATCTGGTAGGCCACCGGGCAGATGCCGCAGATGCGGGAGGTGAAGTCCGGGGCTTCGTAATACTTGCGGCCCCGCAGGAAGGCCTCGAAAAACCGGGGCGGCTCGAAGATCTTGAGCTTGACCTCGGCCACCGCGCCGTCCTTGACCCGGACGTAGAGGGCCCCTTCCCCCTCCACCCGGGCCAGGTAGTTGACTCTGATGGTCTTATCGTTCATGGGCTTCGCTCTCCCGGCGAAACTCCGGGGCGCTGTTGTAAAAGGTGCGGAAGGCCCGCACCAGGTTGTCTTCGCTCACCCCCAGGCGGCGGCTGAACCAGGAGGCCAGGGAGGCGGTGTTGGGGGTCTCCTTGGGGCCGTAGCAGCCGTAGCAGCCCCGCTGGTAGGTGGGGCACAGGGCCCCGCAGCCCGCGTGGGTCACCGGGCCCAGGCAGGGCAGGCCCAACACCAGGACGCAGATGTTGCCCCGGAGCTTGCATTCCAGGCAGACGCTGTGCGCCCCGATCACGGGCTGGCGGCCGGCCAGGAAGGCGCTGATGACCTCCAGGAGCTGGACCTTGTTGATGGGACAGCCGTTCAGCCGGTAGTCCACCTTGACGTGGGCCGCGATGGGGGTGGAGGTGGTTAGGGTCTTGATGCGCCGGGGCTCGGGGTATACCGCCTTGAGGTAGTCGTTCACGTCGGTGAAATTGCGTAGGCCCTGGATGCCCCCGGAGACCGCGCAGGTGCCGATGGCCACCAGAAATTTAGAGGCCTTACGCACCTTTTTAATGAGCTCGGCGTCGTGGGCGGTGGTGATGGAGCCGTCCACCAGGGTGAGGTCGTAGGGTCCCCGCACCATGGCCCGGGAGGCCTCCACGAAATAGGCCAGCTCCAGCTCGCCGGTAACGGCCAGCAGTTCGTCCTCGCAGTCGAGGAGCGACAGTTGGCAGCCGTCGCAAGAGGCGAATTTCCAGACCGAGAGTTTGGGCTTGCGTTTTTTTGGGGGCATCTCACACCTCCCGCCGGTCGAACCAGTCCTTGATGCGGTCGAAGCGGAACACCGGGCCGTCCTTGCAGATGAAAAACGGACCCCACTGGCAGTGGCCGCAGAGCCCGATGCCGCACTTCATGTTGCGCTCCATGGAGACGAAGATCTGCTCGGGCTGAAGGCCGTGGCCCAGGAGTTCCAGCACCGTGAAGCGCATCATGACGCCGGGGCCGCAGACCAGGGCGGTGGTGCTGGGAGGGTCAAACCGGGCCCGGCCGATGAGCTTGGTCACCACCCCGACGTTGCCCCGCCAGTCGGTGGCGGCGGAGTCCACGGTGACGTGCACCCGGAAATCGAAGCGGCCCCGCCAGCGCTCCAACTCCTGGCGGTAGAGAAGGTCCTCCGGGGTGCGGGCCCCGTAGATCAGCTCGATGTTGCCGTAGGCGGGGCGCTCCCGGAGCAGATGGTAGACCGCGGGCCTGAGCGGGGCCAGCCCCAGGCCGCCGGCCACGATGATGACGTCGTTGCCCGGCGCCTCGGCCACCGGCCAGGGGGCCCCGTAAGGGCCGCGCACTCCCAGGACTTCCCCTTTTTTCAGGCGGCAGACGGCGCGGCTGACGCGGCCCACGTCCCGCACCGTGTGGGTCAGAATCTCCGGGCGGGCCGGGTCGCCGCTGATGGAGATGGGCACCTCCCCCACCCCGAAGGCGTAGAGCATGTTGAACTGCCCCGGGGCGAAGGCGAAGTCCGCCGCCCCCCCGCCCGGCCGGGTCAGGTCCAGGGTGTAGGTGTCCGCCGTTTCCCGCCGCACTTTCTGCACCACCAAGGGCGACGGGATCATGGGGTCTGGGTTCTTTGCGGTCATTAGCGTTCCAGGAAGGCGACCAGGGATGCCTGCCCCGCCCCGGTGAACCATCTTTTCAGGTCCCGTACAGGTCCATGAGCTGCAGCTTGGTCACCCGGAACTGCACCGCCAGGTAATGGGCGTAGCGCTTCAGCAGTTCGTAGCCCAGCTCATGGTTGGCTTCGCAGCGGCCGAGCAGGCATGGCACGTCCAGGCTGATGACCCGGGTGAGGTCCAGGGCCCGGGCGTCGAAATGCCAGTGGTAGGGCTTGAGGAACCCGAGCCAGCCCAGCACGTCCCCGGCGGTCAAGGCCTGGATGGTGACCGGACCGCGCCGGGCGCTGAAGATCTCCACCGCCACCCGCCCATGATTGATCAGGTAGAACTGCCTGGCCTCCTCTTCGGCCCGGCAGAGAAACTGCCCGGCCTCGAAATTGGCCCGGGAAGCGCATTGGGCCAACTCTTCGAGGTGCCTGGCCTCCAGGCCCTGGAGAAAGGGGTGCCCCGCCAGGACCGGCTCAATGGTTTCCATCTGGCTTCTCCTTCAAGGATTCGCTTTCCCGGATGGCCCGGACCTCTGCGGTGATATCGATGGCCACGGGGCACCAGGTGATGCAGCGGCCGCAGCCGATGCAGCCCAGGCAGCCGAACTGGTCCAGCCAGGTGGCCAGCTTGTGGGTCAGCCACTGGCGGTAGCGGGACCTCTCGCCGGCCCGGATGCTGCCGCCGTGAATATAGGAAAAATCCACCGTGAAGCAGACATCCATCCGGCGCCGCCGCGCCGCCTCGCTCCCCGTGACGTCGGTGGCGTCTTCCAGGGTGTGGCAAAAACAGGTGGGGCAGACAGAGGTGCAGTTGCCGCAGGTGAGGCAGCGACCGGCAACCTCCTCCCAGCGGGGATGTTCGTAATTGCGGTACAGCAGTTCTTTAATACCGGCAGGGTCCAGCGTCCGGCCCATGCTGGCGGCGGTGCGGTCCACCACCCGGGCCGCGGCCTCCAGTTCCTCCCGGCCGGCGGGGCCATGGGGCACCTGAGCCAGGACCTCGGCCCCCCGGCGGCTGCCGATCTCGGTCACCAGGTAGTGGGCCCCGCCCTCCAGCACCTCGGTCAGGGCCAGGTCGAAGCCGAAGGTGGCTTTAGGCCCGGTGCCCATGGAGACGCAGAAACAGGTGCCGCAGGAGTGGCCGCCGCAGTTCACCGCCACCATGAAGGCGGCCTCCCGGCGGGCCTTGTAGGTGGGGTCCACGTGTTGGCCCCGGAGGAAGACCCGGTCCTGCACCTCCATGGCGTGGAGGTCGCAGGAGCGGGCCCCGATGAAGGCGAAACGGGGGACTTCCTCCGTCGCAGGAATGATTTTGAAGCCCTGGCCCTCCCGGCGGGCCTGCCACAGCTCCTGGCGGGGCGGGAAGAGAAACTGCTTCCAGGACTGCTGGCCCACCCCATAGCCGAACAGGGCCCGGTCTTCCCGGGGCTTAAGGCGGAAGGCGCCGCCGTCCTGGACGTCGGTCCAGCCCACGGGGAGATCGGCCACCGTCGCCAGGTCGTCATAGACGAGCTCCCCCCGGCGCAGGGTGGGCCCCACCAGGCGGTAGCCCCGGCCGGCCAGGGCCTCGAACAGGCGGGGCAAATCGGCGGCGGCCACCAGCGCGGCGGCGCCAACAGCAAGGGCAGGCGAGGTCATGGGGCCCATATTCTCCAGTAATCGGCAGGTGGCTAAAAAATCGTGAAGGCATGAAGCTCACGATTGGAGACTGGCACCAATATAGGCCCTGGAGGCGGGGGCGTCAAGCGCCAAAGAGGGTGGGGGAGGGGGGGCTGGAGGGAGTAAGCTCGTGGGCCCGGGGCCGGAAACCAGGGGCCAGCCTTACGGCTGCCCCAAGGGGCGCAGGCGGCTGCCTTGAAACGTCGCCGTAGGGAGCGTCTTAGGCGCCATTAATTCGGTCCCGAAGATGCAAACGGAATTAGTTGGCGCTTAAGACGCTCCCTACGGCTGATTTTCATTCTTTACGGGTCAACCGTAACCTCATGGGCGACGGCTCCGGAACTTTGCCTAAAAGGTATAGAACGCGGTGATCATGGGGGTGTATTTCTGGACCCCGTTTTTGCCCCACAGGTCGATGGCGGCGCCGGCGGCCAAGGCCAGTTTATCGGTAGCCAGGAATTCGATGGCCGGCAGGATGCCGATGACCGTCTGCGGGGTTTGGTAGCCCTGGATAGTATTGAGGTTTTGCCAGGTCCAGTTGCTGTAGACTTCAAACAAGAAAACAAATTTGCCGGACAGGGGCAGTTCCGCGGCCAGGTTGACCGTCAGGTATTCCCGGGAACGGACATTACGGGTGGGGTCGCTGTTCAGTTTGTAGATGTTCACCGGGGTATTCATCCAGATCTGGCTGTGCACCAAAACCGGTTTCAGGTACTTGAACAGATTGACGCCGGTGATGAAGTTAAACGAGCCGGTGCCGATGGCATCCGTGCCCAGACGCGCCGGATTGAGATGGGAGGCGCGACCGGTGGGAAAACCCACCCCGCCCACGGCGCTTACGGCCGGCCGGTAATCGCCTTCCGGCAGCAGGTTGTATTTGGCCACCGCGGTGATGTCCCCGACGCCGCTGAAACTGGCGGAGGTTTCGCCATTGGGGCCGGGCGCGTTCAGGCTGTTGTTCCAATTATGGATGAACGGAACCACGACATAGGTCTCCAGGTCCTTGGTGGGGCCATAGACAAATTTGACCGGCATAAAAAAGGTGTAAAAATCCCCGCCCGCGGTCACCGGCCGCCAGTTTTGGCTGAATACCCCCGGGTAAACGGACAGGGCCCACCAGACCTGCATGGCGAACTTGCCCTTGTCGATGGGCAGACAGGTGTCGCTGATCATGGGGCCGCAAGTGGTGGGCGGACCCTCCTTTTTTTCCTCCGCCGGCGGTGCCCCCGGCGGTTTTTCCATCATGACCGGGGCGCCCCCTTGGGCCAGCGCCGGCGCCAGGGGCGCCAAACCTCCCAACATCCCCAAAACCAGCCAGACCAGGACCTTCATCAGGCTGTTCCCTTTGACCTTAATTTCCTGCCTTATCATAACCAGGCCCCCCTTCCTGAAATTATCCCCTCGCAGCGGTTGCCGGGATTAATTTAATTCTGGCAATTAACAAGTAAAGATTGACCGGGGTGACGCAGGCGGAGAAACCCCTGCGCGGTTACGGTTAAACGGCGGCTTCCCCGGTCTCGCCGGTGCGGATGCGGATCACCTCCGCCACCGGGTAGACGAAGATCTTGCCGTCGCCGATGCGGCCGGTGCGGGCCTTGGCCACGATGGTGTCCACGATGGTTTGCACCTTGTCCTCCGGGGCGACGATCTCGATTTTCACCTTGGGGAGGAAATCCACCTGGTATTGCATGCCCCGGTAGACCTCCCGGATGCCTTTTTGGACCCCGAAACCCTTGACTTCGGTGACCGTCATCCCCTGGACGCTGATGGCGTGGAGGGCTTCCTTAACCGGTTCCAGTTTGAAGGGCTGGATAATGGCTTCGATCTTTTTCATTTTCTGCCTCCTGAGCGGTTACAGACTGTACCCGGTTTCCTGGTGTTCGGTGAGGTCCAGGCCGGCTACTTCGTCTTCGGTTGGCACCCTGAGCCCCATGGTTGCGTCCAGGATTTTAAAGAGGATATAACTGATGACAAAAGAGTAAACCAGCGTCACCACGATGGCGATGACCTGGATGAGCAGCTGGGAGGGGTTGCCGAAGAGCAGGCCGTCGCCGCCGGCGGGGTTCACCAGCTTGGAAGCGAAGATGCCGGTGAGCAAGGCGCCGACGATGCCGCCCACACAGTGCACCCCCACCACATCCAGGGAGTCGTCGTAGCCCAGCTTGGGTTTGGCCAGCACCGCCAGGTAGCAGACACAGCCGGCGATGAGGCCGATGATAATGGCGGACATGGGGCCGACATAGCCGGCCGCCGGGGTAATGGCCACCAGGCCGGCCACGGCCCCGGAGGCCGCCCCCAGGGTGGTGGGCTTGCCGCGCACCAGCCATTCCGTCCCCACCCACGAGAGGGTGGCGGCGCAGGTGGCGAAGTGGGTGGCGGTGAAGGCGGAGCTGGCCAGGGCGCCGGCAGCCAGGGCGCTGCCGGCGTTGAAGCCGAACCAGCCGAACCACAGGAGGCCGGCCCCCAGGACCGTCATGCCCAGGTTGTGGGGAATAAAGGCTTCGCTGCCGTTGCCGTAGGCCAGGTAGCCCTTGCGTTTGCCCACCACCAGGGCCGCGGCCAGGGCGGCGATGCCGGCGTTGATGTGCACCACGGTGCCCCCGGCGAAATCCAGGGCCCCCAGGTTTTTCAACCAGCCGCCGTTGCCCCAGACCCAGTGGGCTACGGGATTGTAAACTATGGTGGACCAGATGACCATGAATACCAGGAAAGTGCCGAACTTCATGCGCTCGGCAAAGGCCCCGGTGATCAGGGCCGGGGTGATGATGGCGAACATGGCCTGGTAGATCATGAAGGTCTGATGGGGGATGGTCTCGGAATAAGCCTTAAAGGGCTCAAAGCCCACCCCGCTCAAGCCCAGGTAAGACAGGTCCCCGATGAAGTGGCCCAGGTCGGGGCCAAAGGCCAGACTGTAACCGTAGAGGGCCCAGAGGACGCCCACCACGCCCAGCAGGATGAAATTTTGCATGATGGTGGCCAGGACGTTTTTGCTGCGCACCATGCCCCCATAGAACAGGGCCAGCCCCGGGGTCATGAGCATTACCAGGGCGGCGGACACCAGGACAAAGGCAGTATCAGCGCCATTCATAAAACCATTTCTCCTCAAGGATGAATTTGCCTATTGAGCAAAGCAAATGGCGTGCCACCTTGGTAAGGCAGTTATATCAACATGTTAAGCTAATACCCCCCTAAGTCTAAACTACATTTATGTAAGTTGGTTAATTTTTATTATACAAAAAAGTATTATTAACCTGGATTTAAAATTAAAAAGCCTACAAATTTGTTAATTTAAGGAGCCGGTTCGTCCCGGCCGCAGGAACCCGGGCCCCGGGGCCTCCGGTAATCATGGCACCTGCCTCCCCGAGAAAATCGTCCAATTTTTAAATTTAATTTCCCGCTAGCTTTCTTTGTGGTATTAGTATGGCTATCTTAATTGCGTCGCCTCTGCCCGGGCCAGGCAAATCCCGGGCTGTGGTTAGCCCCTTGGCAGCAGGGAGGTTCCTGACCTTTCAGGGTTATGAAAACCATGATGAGGAGTGAGGCCATGCCCGTGGGGAACCCCAGAGATTGCCGGTCCTTGCCTAGATGGAAAAATCCCCTGGCGGCTTTATTGGTGGCGGCGCTCCTGGCGGTCGCGGCCTGCGCCCCGGTTTACCCGACCCTGCCTGCCTTTAAGAGTCCCAGCAAGGTCATCTCCGAGGCAGGCATGGAGTATTTCGTCTATGAGCTCAAGTTTCCCGGGACCAGCCAGGAGTTCAAGATGCGGGTGGAGAACTCCCTGATCTGGCTCCCCCTGGCCAGCGTCAGGTACGTCCGGTTCTCGGGGCCGGAGCAGGACAATTACCGCCCGGCCGAAGTGGTTCTCACCACCGGGGAGAAGGTCCGGGGCGAGCTCTTCGTGGGGCAGCTCATCCAGGGCAATACCGACGTGGGCTACTGGAACATCTCCCTCAAGGATGTCAAGAACCTGGCCATGGGGGATGATTGACCAAGACTTTCCCCGCCGGTCCGCCCCCCCGCCGGGCTTGACCCGACTTGCGGTTCATGGCATACGCCCTGTCGTTCCTGGTGGGTCTGGCCCTGGGGAGCTTTCTCAATGTGGTGATCACCCGGCTCCCCCTGGGGGAGCCGGTGGTCGCCGGGCGGTCCCGCTGTCCCCACTGCCGCACTGCCCTGCCCTGGCGGGATAACCTGCCCCTGCTCAGCTACTTCTTGCTTGGAGGCCGGTGCCGTTTCTGCGGGGCCGCCATTGCCCGGCGCTACCCCCTGGTGGAACTGGGGGGCGGCCTCCTGGCGGCGGCCCTCTGGTGGCGGTTTCCCGCCAGTCCCCTGCTGCTGGCCTACGGCCCCTTTTGCGGGGCGCTCCTGGCCTTGAGCGCCATCGACTTGGAACACCGCCTGCTGCCCGACGTCATCACCCTGCCCGGCACCGCCCTGGGGTTGGCCCTGGCCCCGGTTCTGGGGCACCTCACCTTCCTTGAGGCCGCCTCCGGGGCTGCGGCGGGAGGGGCCTTGTTCTACGGGATCGGCTGGACTTATCAGAGGCTCACCGGCAGAAAGGGCATGGGGGGCGGGGACGTGAAGCTCATGGCCTGCATCGGCGCCTTCCTGGGGCTGGAGGCGCTGCCCTTTGTGATCTTCTTCAGCGCCGCCCTGGGCAGTCTGGCGGGCCTGGGGGTGGTTCTGACCACCGGCGCCTGGCACCGGGGCGCCTGGCGGGTGGCGGCCATTCCCTACGGCCCTTTTCTCGCCGCGGCGGCGCTGCTTTATCTCTTCGGGTACCAGGAATTTTGCCGCTGGTTTCCCGGTTAAACCCCCCGCCGGTCCAGGTTCCCTAGCCTGGGAACCACAAGAGAAGATTCCTGGGCGTTCTCTGGGTCTTGGCGAGAGAGAGGTCTCACGCCCAGGCGCAATACCGCCAGGAAAATATCCCGCGCCCCAACTTTTCTAGGCAGAGTTCGCGACTTGGTATTTTTCAGAGGTCCGGGACCGGAACCAGGTGGGGGAGGGCTAGGCCAAAGGGGCAGCCGCCGGACTTGGCAACCGCGGTGGAAATGACCGGGGCGGGTTAAAAACCCGCCCCCGCTGTTCTTATTTAAAGATGCCCTGACGCTCGTATCTGGGGTCGCTGCGGCCCAGGGGCCGATTGAAAGTCCAGCCTCCCTGGCGGCCCACCAGATTCCAGGCGGCGTCTCGGGCGCCCCCGGAAGGGGCGGTAAAAGGCAGGGTGACCAGAAATAACGTGCCGCCGACAATGGTGGTGGCCAGCCCCAAAGGGCGGCCAATCACGGCGTCAGCCGCCACCGCCGCCGCGCTGGGCTCGGTTGGGGGCGGATCGTGAAATCCCCATTCCGCCTTTTCCATGCTGTAGGGCATGTTACCCCCGGCGCCAACGCCACCCCAGGTTCCCACAAGAATTATGGTCAAGATTACCACCGGCAGCCGGCGCTTCATGGTGGGTCCTCCCTCTTGGCACCTCTGGATGCTATTAAATTAACTTATTTTTTGGCTTTGTAGCACATTTTATTCACAAAATCAAGTTAATAAGTACGGGGAGCCGCGGGCTTTTCCCGGTGCTGGGGCGAAGGCTCCTCCAGGCCGACCTTCTCTTTCATGTCGTGGGTGATCCGGGCTCCTTCTTCTAAATTAGTGATGATATGCGGCGTAATCAAGACCAGGAGTTCGGTCTTTTGCCTACTCACTCCCTCCGAGCCGAAAAGGGAGCCCAGGAGCGGCATCTTGCGCAGTCCGGGAATCCCGACCTGGGTCACCGTCCGGTCCTCCCGGATGAGCCCGCCCAGGACCACGGTCTGGTTGTCCCCGGTAATGAGCGTAGTCTTGGCCTGGCGCACCGTGAAGGTGGGGGTGCCGGTCACCCCGGTGGTGGTGGTTTGGACGTCGCTCACTTCCTGGGCGATCTCCAGGGTGACCAGGCCTTTGGCGTTGATCTGGGGCTTGACCGACAAGATGATACCGGTGTTGCGGTACTGGACGGTAGAGGTCTGGAAGGAGGTGGTCTGGCTGACGAGCGGCACTGATTGCGAGGTGAGGATGGGCACATCCGAGCCGATCATGATCTTGGCCTCCTGGTTGTTGGCCGCCATGATGTGGGGCGAGGCCAGGATGTTGACCTTGCCTTGGGAGGCCAACAAGTTGATAAACCCCTTGACCTTGTTCAAAATATCCTGTGCTGCAAAGGTGAAGCCTCCTGTGGCCGAAAAGCTCGTACCGCTCGGGGTTACGACTGTTAGACCAGAGGCTTGATTGGCTGCGTTTGCTTGATTGGCCGTTTGGGTCGTGGCCCCCAAAGTAAACTCTAATCCATATTTCAGGTCATCGGTGAGGGTCACTTCCGCCACCAGCACTTCGTTCATCACCTGCCGGGGCATGATGTCCAGCTCTTTGAGGACCCGGGAGATGATGTTCCATTCATGGGGCGGGGCCACCACCACCAGGAGGTTGTTTTCCTCGTCGGGGATGATGCGCACCCCTTCCTTGGGAGCGGCGCCCGGGGCCCCGGCTCCGGCCACGGCCCGTTCCTTCAAGGCCGGGGCACCCGCGGTCTCAGCTCCAGGAGCGGCTTGGCCCCCCAGGCCGGCGGCGGTCCCGCCCGCACCTGCCGCGCCCAGGCCGGTGGTGCGCTGCCCCCCCACGCCCCCGATGCCGCCCATACCGCCGGCGGCGCCGAAAGGCGAGGCCCCAAAGGCCGGGGCCGCTTCGGGCTTGGTCTCCTTGACGGTGGGGGCGCCGGGCGCCCCGCCGTAGACCTGGGTCAGGATGCTGGCCAGATTTTTCGCCTTATAATACACCACGTTGTAAACGTGGATATTGGCCAGCAAATCGGTTTTCAGGTCCAACTGCTTGGTCCAGTAGAGGGCGCGCTCCATGAGCGCCGGCGAACTTGCCAGGACCATCACCGCGTTGATCCGGCTCACCGGCAGGAAGCTTACCCCGAATTTGCCCTTCTCCTTTTGGGCCAGGGTGCCGTAAGCCGCAAAGATCGTCTCCATTTCATTGATGATTTCAGTGGGGTCGGTGTTGTGGACCTTGATTATCCGCACCAGGGTCTGGGCCAGGGCCCGGGAGTCCACCAGGTGGATCAGCTGCAGCAACTTGTCCACATTATCCGGAGTGTCGATGATGATCAGGGCGTTGTGGGCCGCTTCGCTGATATTGCCGCCCTGGGTCATGAGAGGTTTGAGGACCGGCACCATCTCCTTGGCGGCGGTCTGCTCCAGGAAGACCACCTGGGCCCGCATGCCCGCCGGCACCTCGCCCCGGCTGTATA
Organism: Desulfobaccia bacterium; assembly: GCA_041481325.1. Taxonomy (GTDB): domain Bacteria; phylum Desulfobacterota; class Desulfobaccia; order Desulfobaccales; family 0-14-0-80-60-11; genus DASWLF01. The sequence goes on along the minus strand of JBGPBR010000001.1, from coordinate 11,583 downwards.
CCGGCAGGGCCCGGGTGGCGGCCTTGTCCAGGGGCACGATCTTGTACAACTCCGGCCCCTTGATAATGGTGGCCCCGTTGATCTGCAGCAGGGTCTCCAGGATGGACATGAGATCGCTCTGGGTCAGGTTGCCCACGGCCCGGACGTTTACGGTGCCCTTGACTTTGGGGTCGATGGAGTAGTTGAGCCCCATGGTGTCGGCCAGGACCCGGACGGCCTCCACCAGGTCGGCGTTTTTCAGGTTCAGTTCAATGGGGAAGACTTTTTCCCCCTTCTTGGGGGCGCGGGGGGCGGGGGGGATGCGTTTCAGGCGGGCGGCATAGCGCTCCAGGCTCTTCTCCTCCCCGATGACTTCTTCGGCGGCGGGTTTCTTGGCCTTGGGAATCTTGGGTTCAGGTGTTATCGGAGTGGTGGTGACCCGCACCGGCACCTGGCGGGAGACGGGAGGGCCGGGCGGCGGCGGTTGCACGGGAGCGCAGCCCAGCAGCCATAACAGTAAAGAGAAGGCCAAGACGCCCGGGAGCCACCCCGCCTTCAGGTGCTCCCCCATCAGCGTATCGGAGTATCCGCGCATCGTCTTCAACGTGGGCCTCTATTCAGGAAAATTTAAGGTCTTTCTGCCTTCTTTGCCTTGAAATACCACACCCTCGCCGGAAATTTCCACTACTTTAAAACCGCCCCACTCTTCCCCCAGTCGCACTATCTCCACCGAAATCTGGGGTTGCGGCTGACCCCGGGCCGGGGCCGGTCCGCCGCCGATCATGGCGGCCCGCTCGTTGCCGATGATGATGGTGCCCAGGAGTTTGCGGCCCTCCAGGGTTTCCTGCTTGGCAATCGGCCCTTCCTGGTCGGGGCCGGAGCGGTCCTGGCTGAAGAGATTCTTGGCCGCCACCACCCGGAAGGCGCTCAAGGGCTGGGTATCCCGCAGGATGGGAGTCTGGGGAACTTCCGGCCCTTTGGCCGTCTGGGTCTGGGCCGGCCCTTCCCCCCCGCCCCACCATACCTGGATGATGGCCGCCAGCAACAGACAGTTGGCCGCCAGCAACAAAACCTGCCAGAGGTTGAGGCCCCGGCGCCAGTTCAACTGGGCACCCCCTTCTTGATGACCCCGGAGACCACCAGGTTGACTTGCAGCGGCGCCTCGGCCTTCCCTTGACCCTGCTGCCCCGCCATCCAACGGGGGGCGTTGATTTCCAACTCCGGGATGAACAGCAGTTTCTTGTGATGCTCCAGGTGATAGATGAGGGTCAACAATTGCCCGACGCTACCCGAGAGCTGCACCTGCACCGGAACCTCCAGGTATTGGCCGGCCTCCCGGGGGGTCAGGACCTTGGTGCTGGTCAACTGCACCCCGTGGTCCCGGGTGAGGTTTTTCAGGATTTCCTGAAGCTCGGCCGAGGCCACCGCGGGGCCCGAGCCGGAAAGAAACTGGGTTTCGGTGCGGGCCAGGGCGGCCTTCATGCTCCGGTTGGCCTCCAGCACCTGGGCCTTGCTCTGGATGAGTTTCTGGTACTTCGCCAACAACTGGCGATTCCGGTTCAGCTCCTGGGACCAGGATTCTTCCAGGGACAGCAGCGGGCTCACCACCACCAGATAGACCAGGAGCAAGGCCAAGCCGGCCCCCAGCAGGAACGCCAGGCGACGCTGCTGCGGGTTGAGCTTCTCAAGGACCTGCTTCCAGTCCTTTAATCTCTGCTTTAATTTTAAAATGCTCGAGTTTGTTGGCATCGGTGACTATGGGCGACGCAAATTCGGTTTTTTTGAGCCAGCCGGATTTTTCCAGCAGGGGGATGAGGTCGGAAGCCGACCTGGACATCCCGCTGATATCCAACGTCAGTTTGCTCAGACGCAGGTTGAACAGCCAGGTGTTGTCCGGGATGAGGGTGGTCAGGTCCTTCAAAACCCGGAGCTTGTCGGGGGATTGGCCCACCTTGCGCAAGCTTCCCATCTGTTTGGCCAGGGCCCGGCTCTCTTCCAGTTGGGCTTCCACCTGCTTGGCCTCGGGAGCCAGGGCCGCGATCTGACTGTTGACCTGATAGAGGAGGAGGCGCTGGTGCACCAGGGCGCTGCCGGCCCAGACCAGACCCAGTCCCAGCAGGGTCAGGACCAGGAGCTTGGACAAAGAAAGCCGTCCGAAGTCCGCCGCGGCCCTCTCCGCCGGGGGCAGCAGGTTGGTCCCGAGAGGTACTTTGCCCAGGCTGCGCAGGCCCGCACCCAGGGCCGCCACGGCCCCGGGGAGCTCGGTCTCCGGCGGCAGCTCCTCCAGGGGGAACTGACTGGGGTAGACCAGGTCCAGCCCCCGGCTTTTGCCCAGGGCGGCGCCGTCTACTTCCGAGCCGCTCCGGCCATAAAGACACAGGGCCTTGGGGTCGCTGCCTGCGCCCCGCAGCCGGTCCAGTTCGGCCTGGAGGGCCTGGGCCATCTCCGGGCCCGACAGGCCGCGGCGGCTGACCAAGTCCCGCAAGATGTGGCCTTTGATCAGGCTGAGTTGGAAGGCGCCGGGCTCCAGGTGCAGCAGCAGCCAGGAGTTGGGCAGCTTGCCGCCCAGCAGGGAAAAGGCGTTGACCGCGGCGGTGGCAGCCAACTCCAGGGACATGGGTTTCAGGCCCGCCTGGCTCAGGAGATTGAGGCAGGCCTCCACCGGTTCCCGGGGCAAGGCCATGAGCATCAGGACAATCTCGGCTGCCGTTGCTTCCAGCACCTGAAAATCGAAATAGAGTCGGTCGGCGGGCAGGGGGAGAAAGCGGTCCAGTTCGTAGGCCACCACCTGGGAGAGATTCTCCGCGGCCGCGGCGGGCAGGGCCGCCTGCCGGCAAAACCCCAGGTCGGGGCTTACCGCCAGGCTCACCGGCGCAGACTCCAGCCGCCATGCCGTCACGATCTCCTGGAGCCGGGGCGCCAGGTCCGCCACCCCGCCCTCGCCCACCGGCAGGAAAACCCATTGGGGCACCTGCAACCCCGAGAAGTTCTTCTGCACCTTAACCAGGGTGAGCCCGGCCTCGTTGAGATAAACCCCCAGTCCTTGGGCTCCGGCTAACAGGGAGGCGGACAACTGGTCCCACCAGACATTAAATTTCCAATTCAGTTTCATCTTCCATTCCGACTTAAGAAAGCGGCTAAAAACTACCGGGGGTGCATCCGGGCGCAACCTAACCTAATTATAATTCAATTGCTTGCATTCCTTAAGATATTTATTATCCCCGGCTTACTAACCAACAGGTGCGTCCCTTTTTATTTGCTAGCCCGGGAAATTGTCCACCCAGGAGACGATATCCCAGGCCCCGGCAATAGAGAAATTCAACCGCACCACCACCTTGATACTATGTTTCCCTTTATTCTTATTTACCATACCGGTAGATTTAATTGTAAAAAAAGGTGAACTATTAAAAATCAGCAACTGCTGCTGACCCAGTCTGGGGTCCGGATTCAACTGGGCGATTTCCTGGATATTGCGAAACGGCATGGTCTGCCTGGCGGCGATTATGATCTGGCTGAGGTCCGGAGCCAAGCCCAATGCTTGTAATACCGGCAGGGGCGCAGTATTGACATTCACCCCGGCCGCCACCCCCTGCACCGTGAGCCACTCATGCAGGCGGGGCATCAGGGGGCTGTTCTCAAAGCCGCGCACCCAGGCAAGCTCTTCCACCACTTCGAAGTTGCTGTTCTTGGCTACATAGGGCGGGTCCAGGCTGAGGTAATAGTCGCTCTTGGCCCCGTAAGGCCGGGGAGCGTCGCTGCGGCTTCGCCAATCCAGGATGGAAGCCACCATAATCTGGATTTGCGCCGGCGCCACCCCCAAACCGGCGAACAGATTGACCAGGGTCTCCTCGGTGGCCCGGTTCAGGTTGATCTTGCCGGCTTCGTCGCCCACCCGGATCTCCACCCAGCCGCCGGGCAGTTCCAGGAGGTGAGGCCGCTGGTCTCCGTGCCAGGTGGAGGGCTCAGCGGGGGCTTCCTGCAAGATCCCCGGACTCCTCAGGGCGGTTTCTTCAATTTTGGCCGACACCAGCTTTCCCAGGGCATAATAAACCCCGGCTTCGGCCAGGCGCCGGCACTGGTGCGCCTCCCGGAAGTTGGCGGCCAGCCGCAGCTCCGTGCGCCACTCCTGGCCCCAGCTCAGGACCAGGACGCTGATCAGGGCCAGGACCAGGATGACCATCAGGAGGACGGCCCCTCCCTGGTCCGCGGCGGCCGCGGCGGCCCTGGCTTGGCGTCTCTCAATTATGGCGACCCCCCGGCCCGGGATCTTTATACCCCTATCTTTAAAAGGGGAGCGGGGGGGATTGGATAAGCGCCTGATACTCCCCTTAAATCCTCCTTTCGGCAAGGGGGACTTAAAATACCCGGCATTCAAGAGGGGCTCGATTTCCATCATCCTATTGCAGGAACGTGACCATAGGGCTACTCAGTCTTCTTACTTTCCGAGACCTGGATGGGGATCATCAGCACCTGGGAATGACGGCCGTCCTGGTTGAGATACACCTTGACCCAGTCCGGCAGGCCGCCGTCGCGTTTGGACTCCCAGGTTTGCACTTCCTCGGCGCCGCGGCCGTAGGCAAAATGAAGCTCGGCCACGTTGTGGATGATGATTTGCCGCACCTCCACCCCTTCGGGGTCCCGGTACCAGTTGACGTTTTTGCTCTGCTCCACCGCCAGGACCCCCTGGCCGGATTCGTCCTGCCCCAGAAAAACCCGCCAGTGGTAGACCCCGCCCAGAGTGTGCGCCTCCAGGGGCACCAGGGTGAAAAACTTGAGCTGCGCCGGCTCGCCCACGAAATAGACGCGGTTGCCCAGGGTGCCCCGCACCGCGGAACTCAGGGAACGCTCCAGGATGCTCTGCCCCACCCGCAACTCCTGCAATCTTTCCGCGGCGGCCTGGCCGCGGCGCACCACTTTCAGACTCAGGGACAGGGAGCCATAGGCCACCAGGGTCAGGAGAGCCGTGAGCAGCATGGCCACCATCAGCTCCAGCAAGGTAAAACCGGCCTGGCGGCTCCGGAGGCCGTTATTATTCCCCCCTTTTCTAAAGGGGGGAGAGGGGGGATTTTTATAGGCGCTTGCAAATCCCCCCAAGTCCCCCTTTTTCAAAGGGGGACTTGGTACCCTGCTGATCTTTGGGAGGCTCATAATTACTTACGCTGATCTGCACAACTACTTGAGAGCTTCGGCCCTCAAGCACTAGGTTTTCTTCTGCACCGCGGTCCTCATGGTCTCTAGGGAAAGGGACTTGGTCCGGCCCCGCTCCTGCCACGACACCGTCACCTGGATGAGGGTGCATCTCACCAACTGGTTCAGGGATGGATTGGACAATTCGTACTGGGGGCTGAAACGCACCAGGTAGTCGAAGCCGCGATCCCGGCCCTGGTAGGTGGCCGCGGCCAGGGAGGCGGCGCCGCAATTCTCCTGCAACACCTTTTCAGCCACCAGCAGGGCCTGGATGTGCGCCAGGGAGGTTTCCTGGGCCCGCAGGGCGGAGGTGAGCACCTGGAGCAGCACCACCAGCATTATCCCCATGAGGGTGGTGGCCACCAGGACTTCCAGGAGGCTGAAACCTTCGGCGTCCCCGGGGCGGCAACTTTGGGCTCTAAGCTTCATGGTCTCAGGTTTCGCCGCTCTTCAGGCTGACTCTGCCGGTGATCACATCCACTTCCACCAGGTGGCGCCGCCCCGCGGGGTCCTCCAGCCGGAGCTTGGCGCCGCTGGAGCTGCCGTCGCCATAGAAGGCCACGTAGCCGTGCTGCTTTTCATGGTCTTGCCATACCAGGCGGGATTCAGACAGCTTCATGCCGGTGAGCTGGCCCCGTTCCGGGGAACCCTCCAGGCGGAATTGGCCGTTTTGGACATCCAGAAAGACCCGCACCCGCTGGCGGTTGGTGGCCGCCTCGCTGCGGGCGGCCCTGAGGGCCACCACCAGCCTCCTCAGGTTGGCCCGGTCGCGCTCCCGCCCATAGCTTTGCCGCAGTCCCGGGAGCACCAGGGCCAGGATCAGGGCCATCAGGCCCAGGACCGCGATGAGCTCCAGCAGGGTGAAGCCGCGCTCCGGGTGCGGCCCCGGTTTGCCTGACCAGCCGGCGACTCCATGGCCGAAAATCCTCCCTGCCCCCCTTTTCAAGAAGCGGGGCATCCAAGGAAGTCCCCCTTTGGTAAAGGGGGATTCAGGGGGATTTTGCCGGTCAATTCCCATTCCAAAACCGCTCAGCGCCTGCTACGGCGAGGCCTGCCAGTTGGTGATGTCGGCATTCTCGCCCTCGCCGCCAAGTTGGCCGTCCGCCCCCAGGGAAGACAGGTCATAGGGACCGTGCTCTCCCGGGCACTTGTAAGTGTAATCCCGGCCCCAGGGGTCTTTGGGCACGTCTTTGTTCAGGTAAGGGCCGGCCCAGGCGGGGAGATTGTCCGGCTTCTGGTACAGGGACTTCAAGCCCTCTTCTTCGCTGGGATAACGGCCCACGTCCAGGTGGAAGAGATCCAGGGCCGTGCCTAGCATCTGCAACTGCGCCTGGGCGGATTTTTGCTTGGCCTTGCCCACCCGGCCCATGAGGCGCGGGGCCACCAAGGCGGCCAGCATCCCCAGGATGAAAAGCACGATCATCAATTCGATGAGGGTGAAACCGGCGGCCCGGTGCTCTTTCTTAGTCAAAGCAAGCACTCCTCCTGTGTCAAAATTCAATCTCATAGAGATTGAGGATGGGCAGCAGCAGCGACACGATGATAAAGGCCACCACCAGGGCCGTAACCAGGATCAGCACCGGCTCCAGCAAGGCCAAGAGCCGTTGCACCGCGGACCTGGCGTCGTTCTCCAGAGATTCGGCGGAGGTGAGCAACATATCCCCCAGATGCCCCGTCTCTTCGCCGATGCCCACCATCTGGAGAAACAGCTCGGGAAACACCCCCACCTTTTTGAGCAGCCCGGAGAGGTGCTGCCCTTTTTCCACGTTCCCCAGGACGCCGTCCAGAGACTTGGCGAGGAAACGATTGTTCACCGAGGCGATCACCACCTTGAGGGAAGGCACCAGAGGGACGCCGTTGTTCAGCAGGGTCCCCAGGGTCTTGGCGAAGAAGGCCGCGGCCACCCGCCGGTTGAGGTCTCCCAGGAACGGGGCCTTGATTTTAAAGCGGTCCAGGCTCATCTGGCCCTGGGGAGTGCGGGCCAGGCGCACCGCCAGGAAGACCAGGAGGGCGAGGAGCAATCCCGCCAGCCACCAGTAGGACCGGAAGGCGGTGCTCAGGCCTAACAGGAACCGGGTACTCCAGAACAGGGTCTGGCCCATCTCCTTGAAAAAAGATTCGAACCGGGGCACCACGTAAATCAGCATGAGAATCATGGAAAGGGCGCCCACCCCCGCCAGGATCATGGGATAGATCAGGGCGGTTATCAGGTAGCCCCGGAATTCGCTCACCCGCTTTAAGTAATCGGACAGCCGCGCCAGGGCCTCCTCCAGGAAGCCCCCCGTTTCTCCGGCCTGCACCAGACTGACGTAGAGGTGGGAAAAAATCCGGTGGCGGCCCAGAGAGTCGGCCAGGGTCCTGCCGCCTTCGAGATCGCGCAGGATCTGGGTCAGGACCGCCTTCATGGCGGGCCGGGTGGTGACCTCCAGCAGGGCCTGGAGACTGCGGTCCAGGGGCAGGCCCGCCTTCAAGAGGGCGGCCAGTTCCTGGGTGAAGTTCACCACGTCCCGGGGCGGCACCCGGCGGCTCCGGCGCCGGAACAGGCCTCCTTCCCAACCCCGGGCCCTTTCTCCGGCGCTGATGCGCAGCGGCACCAGGCCGCCCTGCTGCAGGTGCATTACCACCAGGCGCTCTTCCCGGGCCTCCAGAACCCCATGCACGATGTTGCCCCCGGAATCGGCGGCCCGGTAATGATAAATGGGCATATCTTATCCCGTTCCCTGTTTACGGTTTCCGGTTTTCGGTAAAAGGGTTGCTGAATACGCCATCTGTAACCTGTGATGCTGAGTCGCAATCAAACAAGTGGCGCCGGCTGAAGCCTGCGGCTACCAAAGATAGCCATTCCGGCAAGACTCGGTATCACTTATCGACGCTGCCATAATGTCAGCCCAGAACCAAAAACCCAAAACGGTTTATTCCTGGGTGACCCGCAGCACTTCCTGGATGGTGGTGAGACCCTGGGCCACCTTGGACCAGCCGTCCTCCGCCATGGTTTGCATCCCCCGGCTGATGGCCATCTGCCGGATGGCGGCGGCCTCGGCCCGTTGCAGGATCAAATGCCGGATGGCCTCGTCCACCAGCAGGAGTTCGTAAATGCCGGCGCGGCCTTGATAACCGGTGTGGGCGCAGACGTCGCAGCCCTTGCCTTCGAACAGCTGCTCCGGCTGCCAGGCGGGCAGGCCGTGGCGGTCGCTGCGGATATCCTCCTGGACCGCGGCCGCCGACACGGGGGCCTTGCATTCGGGGCAGATGAGGCGCACCAGGCGCTGGGCCATGATGCCCAACACCGCGGAGGCCAGCAGGAAGTCCTCGATGCCCATTTCCAGCAGACGGGTCACCGCCCCGGCGGCGTCGTTGGTGTGCAGGGTGCTGAAGACCAGGTGCCCGGTGAGGGCGGCGTGCACCGCGATCTCGGCGGTCTCCCGGTCCCGGATCTCGCCCACCAGGACCACGTCTGGGTCCTGACGCACGATGTGGCGCAGACCCCGGGCAAAGGTGAGGTCGATGGCGGGCTTCACCTGCATCTGGGTGACCCCCATGAGGCGGTATTCCACCGGGTCTTCGATGGTGATGATCTTTTTGTCCGGGGAATTGATGACCTCCAGGGCGGCGTACAGGGTGGTGGTCTTGCCGCTGCCGGTGGGTCCGGTGACCAGGAGCATGCCGTAAGGCTTGTGGATCAAGCCGTCGAACTGCTTGAGCTCCCGGGGCGGAAAGCCCAGGCGGTTCAGGTCCAGGATGACCTTTTCCCGGTCCAGGATGCGGATGACCATGCTTTCGCCCAGGAGGGTGGGCAAGGTGGAGACCCGGAAATCGATGTCATGGCCCTTGACCTTCAGCCGGAAGCGGCCGTCCTGGGGGAGCCGCCGTTCGGCGATGTCCAGGCGGGCCATGATCTTCAGGCGGGACAGCACCGCGGCCTGCAATCCCTTGGGGGGAGACTCGGCCTCAAAGAGGATGCCGTCCTTGCGGTAGCGCACCCGGAAGGCGTCTTCGTAGGGTTCCAGGTGGATGTCGCTGGCTCCCATCTGGATGGCCCGGAGGAGCAGCAGATTTACCAATTGGATAATGGGGGCTTCCCGGGCCATGTCCCGGAGGTGGCCGATCTCCGAGGTCTCTTCCGAGGCCAGGTCCATGTCCTCGGGTTCCAGGTCCCCAACCAGGCGGGACATGGCGCTGCCGGGCCGGTAGACCGCGTCGATGAATTCGAGAATCTCCTCTTCCGCGGCCAGGACCGGGGAAATCTTGGCTCCCAGGGCGATTTCCAGGGCCCTGGCGGCCTGGGGGTCGTCGGGGTGGGCCATGGCCAGGAGGATGCGGCCGTCCTCCTTCTTCAGGGGCAGGCAGCGGTTTTCCTTCAGGAAACGCACGGACAACCCGGGAAAAGATTCGATGGCGCCCAGGTCTTTCAGGCTGAGGGGCTGGGAACTCATATTCTTGAACCTCTATCTTGGGTCTCTGCTGCCGCGACAATCAACCCGGTGCCCGCCGGGACTCCGATTCCGCCTCCCCAAAGGATCGCGGCCTGGCCCTAGGCATGGAGGCCTACCCGTTGTTGGGCTGACCTTCCCCTTCCGGAGGCGCTGCCGCCGGCGGCGGGGCCTCCGGCTGCCCCTGGGCTGGCGCTGGCATTTCCGGGGCTTCCGCCACCGACTCGGTAACCTCAGGGGGCTGGGCTTGGAATACCTTGGGCTTCAAGGGAGCGGCTGCGGGCGATCCCTTGGCTGGGGCCGGTTCTTCCGGAGCCACATTGGTGATATGCAGCTTCCCCTGGTCATCTTTGAATTGTTCGACCTTGGCGGCCGCCGCGGGGGGAGGGCTCCAGCAAATCAACGTTACCAGCATCAAGAAGACGCCCCAGATCCCGGTCATCAATTTCACCGCCTGCCGCCAAGGGGTGAGGTTCAAGGGGCCGAAGCCCCTTGATTTCAACTTATAATTATACGTATTCCTTAGAAAAAAAGCAAGAAGGGAAGCTCTGTCCCGGGGCCGTATATCCATTATGGTGTATAGGGAAGCGGCTGCCAAACCAACCCGGAGTTGGCATAATCTTGAGAGGGCCAGGTCCGCCCTGGCCGGGCGCCTCAAAATATGTCCCTGAGCGCGGCCATCACCCGGTCCTGCTCCCCGTCGGTCATTTCCGGGTACAAAGGCAGGATGATGGCGCGATCCTGCAAGAGTTCGCTCACGGGCAGGGGATGGCGCCGGGGCAGCTCCCGGTAGGCGGGCTCCCGGTGGGCGCACATCACCCCCCGGCGGGTGTGGATGCCGCGCTGCAACAGCGCCTGCATCACCGCCATCTGGTCCAGGGGCGAATCATCGGAGAGGATAACCCAGAAGGACTGCCAGTTGCTGCGGGCGTAAACAGGCTCCTGGGGCAGGGTGAGATAGGGATGGTTGGCAAGTTCCTGCAGATAACGGGCCGCCAGCCGGCGTCGGCCCGCGATCAGAGCCGGCAGGCGCTTGAGCTGCTCCCGGCCCACCGCCCCCTGGATGTCGCTCAAGCGGTAGTTGTAGCCCACCTCGGGGTATTGTTCGAACATCACCTTGGCGGCCCCGTGGCGCGTCGCGGTGGACATGGACATGGCGTGGGTGCGGAGGCGCCCCAGGCGGGCCATGACCTCGGGGTCGGCCCCCGTCACCATGCCGCCGTCGCCGGTGGTGATGATCTTCCGGGGGTGGAAAGAGAAGGCGGCCAACTCGCCCCGGGGCCGGCCCACGGGCTCCCAGGCGCCGGCCTCCAGGCTGATCTCCGAGCCGATGGCGCAGGCTGCGTCTTCCACCACCGGCAGGCCGTGCTTCCGGGCCAGGGGCAGGATGCGGCCCAGATCGCAAGGCATCCCCAACTGGTGCACCGTTAGGATGGCCCGGGTGCGCGCCGTAATGGCCCCCTCGATGAGGTCCGGGTTGAGGTTCCCGGTTTCCAGCTCCACGTCCACGAAGACCGGCACCGCCCCCAGGTAGCGCACCGCGTTGGCCGTGGCGATGAAGGAATGGGAGACCGTGATCACTTCGTCGCCGGGCATAAGGTCCAGACCCAGGAGGGCCAGGTGCAACGCCGCGGTGCCGCTGGAACAGGCCACCGCCAGGGGGGCCCCCACCGCGGCGGCGAATTCTTCCTCAAAGGCCGCCACCTCGGGGCCTTGCACCACCCAACCGGAAAGAATGGCCCGCCGGGCCGCGGCGGCCTCCTCCTCGCCCAAAGTTTGGCGAGCTACGGGGATTGGTTTATCTCGGTTTGCCATATATTGCCAATCCTATTGTCTTGTCCCAGTAATATCTTGAATATTTCGCCCCCCCTACCCGGAGGCCCTTGTTGGGGCGGCTCGCGAGCCGCCCCTACCGGCTCTAAACTCAAAACTTAAAACAAGGTCTTAATTTTGGCGCTCAGTTGATCATCCTCAAAGTGCGACACCT